>JAPLFS010000041.1 GCA_026390555.1 Pseudomonadota bacterium | reverse complement strand
GCGCAACTGGTTGACAATATCGCTATTTCCTTTTGGGAGGAGGCGAATAACACTAATAACCTATTCAGTAATTCAACCGACTTTTGATAGACTTCGAGCTTTTCATGACAAAACATATCTTCTATTAATCGGTTCTTTTCGTGATAAGTTTCCGCTACCGGAGCGGGAGCAGGTAACGGGAAGCGGTTCACGTTCCCGCGCAGGGGTTTTTCATCTAATGTACCCACACTTATCGGTGAGGAATCATAATTTCTCCACCCGTAGGTATCCTGAGGTATTGCGCTGTCCCTCCTATAGTGTTTCATTTCGCATAAGATGAACCAACCCAATTGGATCCCGCGCCCTATTACGATCGCTCTGGCCCAATTTGCGATGAGCAGTGAGCCAGATGAGAACCTTGCGCGTGCGGTCGCAATGATTCGTGAAGCCGCTGCGCGTAAGGCGCAGATCGTAGCTCTGCCAGAACTTTTTCGCTCCCCGTATTTCTGCCAAGAGGAACGTTGCGAACCTAGCTCTGCAGATATCTATGCAGAGGAGCTGCCTGGTGAGGTCGGCAAGGTCTTGAGCGAAGAGGCCAAGGCGCTCAATATCGCCATCATAGCTGGCTCAATCTATGAACGTGCATCCTCTGGCAAGCTCTATAATACCTCCCTTGTAATCAACTCCGTCGGAGAGTTCCTGGGCACCTATCGAAAGGTTCATATTCCGCACGATCCAGCTTTTTTTGAGAAGAGCTACTTTGAAGCTGGCGACCAGGGCTTTAAGATCTTTGACCTCGGCTTTGCAAAGGTAGGCGTACTTATCTGCTACGATCAGTGGTTTCCAGAAGCCGCTCGCGCACTGGCGCTGGCGGGCGCAGAGATCATCTTTTATCCAACAGCTATTGGGCGAGTTTCCAAAGTTCCATCAATTGAAGGTGACTGGCAACAGGCCTGGCAGAGCGTTCAGGTCGGGCACGCTGTAGCAAATAACGTAGTTGTATGCGCCATTAATCGGGTCGGCTGTGAGGGTAATTCAACCTTCTGGGGTGGCTCGTTTATTAGCAACGGCTTTGGCCAGATACTGGCCCGTGGTACGGAAACAGCTGGACTGGTCGTAGCCGATGTAGACCTTGGACATTCCCAGTTTACACGTGAAAGCTGGCGCTTCTTCGATAGTCGTCGTCCTGAGCTGTACCGCACTCTTATTACAAAGGAAGGGTAACTTCACTATGGAGCATTGGAACGTGCAGAAAAGTGCGGAACTGTACCGCATCGATGGTTGGGGAGCCGGATACTTTAAGGTTAACGAGAGCGGTAACGTTTCTGTTACCCCTGACAAAGACAGCCCTGCGCTTGATCTCTGTCATATAGTAGATGAGCTCGTTCGGCGCGGTATCAAGCCTCCGCACCTGATCCGTTTTGATGGCATCCTGCGACAACGCGCTCAAGGGATCTATGAGTCCTTTGACAAGGCCATCGCAGAGTTCGAGTACAAGGGTAAGTATATCCTGACTTATCCCGTTAAGGTTAACCAGCAACGTCAGGTTGTCGAAAGTGTGCGTAAGGCTGCAAACGGTCGCGGCATAGGACTTGAGGTAGGCAGCAAGCCTGAGCTACTGGCTGTACTCTCTATGCACAACGCTCCGAAGGGGCTACTGCTCTGTAACGGGTATAAGGATTATCAATTTATTGAACTGGCGCTAATGTCGAGCAAGCTTGGCCTACGCCCGATCGTTACGGTTGAGCAGTTTTACGAGCTGGATACGATTATCCGTGCCAGCGAAGCAACAGGCGTTATCCCTGAGATCGGGCTACGCATGAATCCGACCTCACGCGGGGCCGGTCGCTGGGCGGCCTCGGCGGGAGAGAACGCTAAGTTCGGGCTCGCTCTTTACGAGATCATAGAAGCGGTCAAGCAACTCAAGGCGCGTGGCATGGAGGGCTGCGTTAAGCTCCTTCATTTTCATATGGGTAGCCAAATAACGTCGATTAATGCCATTAAAAAGGTGTTAAAGGAGGCTGTGCGCGTCTATACAGAGCTCTATAAGCTCTGCCCCGAAATAGAGTTCTTGGATGTTGGTGGTGGATTGGGTGTCGACTACGACGGTAGCTGCACTAACTTTGATTCCTCCATGAACTATACAACGGAGCAGTACGCCCGTGATATCGTATGGGAGATCTCCTCAGTATGCGATGAGCTTAAGATCCCTCATCCAACTATCATCAGCGAATCAGGCCGCGCTCTAGTGGCCCACCATGCGGTCCTCGTTACTGAGGTGCTCGACGTTGCAGAGGTGCCGGAGCCCCCTGTCGCTATTGAGCAGGCCCCATCAAAAAACGATAAGATCCAAGATCTAGTTACCCTTTATAAAGACCTTAACCTGAAGAACTGCCATGAGGTATTTAGCGATGCATTGGCGCTTAGAGAGGAGTTCCTGCAGATGTTTGTGCAGGGAAATCTGTCACTTGAGGAGCGCGCCTTTGCAGAGAGAACGTTACGTTTTCTCTTTACCCGCATCAGTGCGCTTAAAAACAGCATGAAGCACGTCCCTGAGGACTTTGATGTACTTGAGGGCATGCTTAAGGACACCTATTTCTGTAACTTCTCTGTATTTCAATCGATGCTCGACCACTGGGCAATTGAGCAACTCTTTCCAATCATGCCTATTCACCGCCTAGAGACGCAACCAACTAGGCGGGCAGTGATTGCAGACCTGACCTGTGATAGCGATGGGAAGATCGATAAGTTCATAGATCTTAAAGGGATCCAGCGCTATATCGATCTCCATCCATACAAGGGCGATCAACCCTACTACATAGGGATGTTCCTGGTCGGCGCCTATCAGGAGTGCCTCGGAAACCTTCATAACCTTTTCGGAGATACGAACGCGGTCCATGTCGAGGTTGATGAGAACGGTCGCCCACGCATCACGAGCATCGTAGAGGGAGACACGATTAAGGAGGTGCTAGGTTACGTACAGTATACTCAGGAAGATCTGCTCTATGGGATCCACGGCTTAATAGATCGTGCGGTACGTCAGGGCGATATGAGCGCAGAGGAGTCTGCAAAGTTCATGCAACGCTATAAAGAGAGCTTGAGCGGATACACCTATCTATTGTGGGAGTCGCCGAACAGTTCAGTTATGCCGTTTCGGGAAACGTTTAAATTGAGCCAGGGAGTATCATAATTATGAGCATCAAACAGTTTATGCAGCAGCACTTTAGGCACTTTAACGCAGCGGTATGTGTTGACGCGGCTGAGGCCTATGTTACGCACCTTAAACAGGGCAATAAGATGATGATAACGCTCGCCGGTGCCATGAGCACCGCTGAGCTAGGAATTAGCCTGGCCGAGATGATTCGTAGAGATAAGGTTCAGGCGATCTGCTGCACCGGCGCTAATCTAGAAGAGGATATCTTCAACGCAGTAGCCCACAACCACTATGAGCGCATCCCGCACTACAGACAGCTCTCATCTGAGGATGAGGTTAAGCTCCACGATCGGGGCATGAACCGCGTGACCGATACATGCATCCCAGAGGATGCTGCGTTTCGTGCGATTGAGAAAGAGATCCTACAGATCTGGGAAAAAGCTGACCGTGAGGGCAAGAGCTATTTCCCATTTGAGTTCATGTATCAGTTGCTCGATGAGCCCTCGGTTAGGGCTTCTTTTCAGATCGACGAGAAACATTCCTGGGTACTGGCGGCAAAGGAGAAGAATATTCCGATCTTCTCGCCAGGTTGGGAGGACTCGACCCTTGCGAATATCTTCGTCTCGCACGTTGTATCTGGAGATATAAAGCGCTACTCGGTCGTAAAGAGCGGTGTGGAGCAGATGGGATTTCTGATCGAGTGGTACCTAGAGAACAGCGCACAAGCATCAATTGGATTTTTCCAGGTCGGGGGTGGTATAGCGGGAGATTTTCCGATCTGTGTGGTGCCCCTAATTCATCAGGACCTGCAACGAGAGTGCCCAAAGTGGGGCTATTTCTGCCAGATTAGCGATAGCACTACATCCTTTGGCTCATATAGTGGCGCTGTTCCTAATGAGAAGATCACATGGGGCAAGCTCGGCATAGAGACGCCCCGTTTTGTGATTGAATCGGACGCCTCAATAGTTGCACCGCTTGTATTCGCTTATATCTTAGAGTCGTAGCGCAGGGTCCTTTAAAGCCATACTCTGTGCAATGAATGCTTAGTAGCGTTCACTATGCTCTTAACTGTGCAATCGTACGCCCCCTACCCTTCTATTATTACAACTGGTTAAGTCTCCATATGGGGCCTATGCCGCCACTGGCATGAAACTTGGACACTATGTTTGTATGGATCTCGAACAGGCGCTAAATAATTTTGCCAGCTCTGTCGCATATAATATTCCGGCACTTACCGCTGGTCTAAGTTCTATCGACTTTACCACGCTTATCTTGGCTATCCTTAACTTTTTACCGTGGCTAATTCTAAGTGCCTCGCTGCTACTAATCTTTGATGTGTGTTTAAGGTATGCTCTTTGCATGACAGAGAGCGTGCTTGTATCGGTACTATATCTCTGCGCAATTCCGTGGTTTCTTATCTCACCGTGGATAGTACGTGGGCCTTTAAAATCTACAACGGTAGATGATAGCGCTTCGTCGCAGCAGCAGGGGTCTAGCTCTTCTCAGCAAAAATACGAGCACTTTACCTCGTTACCGAGCGAGAGTCCTGCCGAGCAGATCGACTGCGCACTTATCGATTTGGGGGTGCCGCTCTCTGCAACGGATGCTGAGATCCGGCGTGCCTATAGAAACCTTATGAAGCAGTATCATCCTGACTTCTTCGCAACTGCGCCTAAAAATACCCAGGAACGGGCCCGTCGCATGACCCTAAAGGTACGCAAGGCTTACGATACTGCTATAGGAAAGAAGGTCGTGCCATTTGATAGTTAAGCTAGCGCGGCCCACTACTCCGCCAGGCTACAAACCTCTTTGCCCCGTGCCAGAAAATTGGTTCCTTAATCGCGTAGGCGCAGTCCGCCGTAAATTGTGCCCAGAAGATGGCCCAGAACTGCGCAAGACCCGCTACTGATAACGCTCCCTGTGTGGCGCCCATTAGTGGAATCACCACGATTAGGTCAGATGGAAGGTGCGCCAGGAAATCAACCCATACAACTTGCAGCTTTTTGCTGAACTCACTCCGCACTAACACCCCATCTTTAATATAGTCGCCTCGCTCCTTGAACAACATGCCGGCGTAATAGGCGACTAAATATGTTGAGTATCCAATTATCGGAGTAATTGTCGAAATAAGAGCTACACCACTAGCCTGCCCCTCTACCAGCCCCCAGGAGAGAACTAAGGGTGCGAGGATCTCCATAAGAAAACAGGTCGCTATATTACTTGGGAGCGCCGCTAAACAGGAGATCGGTATCGCCGCCCACTCCTGCCGCAGCGCCTGGCGAGTGAATCTGAGGCACCACATTAGGGGACGTATCGCTGCCATCTATAGTGCGCCAACGCCCCTGTGCCCAGGTGCTACCAGATCCGAGTTGGCCGAGGTAGTCACAAGCTGCAGACTGGAGCGATCTAGGTTTTGAACCACGCGGCCGGCCTCTGTCCCCTGAACCTTACGTTGTAAGTATGGTTGAAAAAACGGCAGCAGGCTCGCCTGCACTGCTGGAATCTTCCAATCCTGCGCCGTTACGGTGCCACGACAACAGCTCGAGCCACAGGAGCACTCCATAGCAAAAGCGTCGTGATCTGCCGATACGCAGCTGGCGTAATCGATGGTCACCTGCTCACCTAGAGCGATATCGCGCAGCGCCACAATATGGATCGCCCCACTAAACCCAGCATTGGGCTGACAGGAGTGGTTAAGCCGCTCTCCTACACCGATATCAGATTCATTAACGGGGCCCAGAAAGAGCTCCTCTTCGACCTGGTATGGGTAGTTCTGCATCTCTATCGAAAGGGCCTCGAACTGCTCAAGGGTAAGAACCCGCCCACCGTAGACGATTAAGGTGGTTCCAGCCCTGACCGGCTCGCGCGCAAATGCGCCGTAACCACACCCGGGGACCTCCTGCTCAACAAGCGCTCCGTGAACCCAGTTTGAGCCACGCCGCTCGGCCGAGTTGCTAATTTGCACCTGAGGCACTACCACTAACTGCGCCGTTCCTTTGCCCGCTGCCATTCTATAAGTACCCCCCCGGAGTTACAGAGCCAGTCCGTACCATAAACCATGGCGCCCTAATAGCATCCAGATTGAATGGTATTTTCTTGCTTATGGCTCCTATATTCAAAGATATGCAAACATCGTTTAGTTAGTACGTCCACCTACAGTGAACTTACCCCTCTCTGTATACACAAGACGCGCAAATTAAAACGCCGTTACCAAAAACCCCGTTAAGTATCAAAGGGGCTCCGACGATCTATCTACTTAGGCTCCATATGGGACTTAGATTAAAGATCGCCAGCACCATCACCCTTATCTTCGTCGCTGTTATCGCGGCAACGTATCTTCTCTTCTCACAGTTCCTGCTTAATGAGTTCCGCCAACTTGAACGCGCCCGCACTGGCGAGAACCTAGCACGGGTCTTTCAATCCATCACAGCGGTCAAGGAGGAGCTACGCATTCGTAGCCTCGATTGGGGGCACTGGGACGAGAGCTATAACTTTCTGCTCGGAAATAATCCAGGATACGTAGAATCAAACCTGAACTACGAAGCCCTTCTTCCCTTTGAGCTACAACACTTCATCTACACAGATAACACAGGTCATATTTTTCATGCTGGCGAACTCTCTAAAACAGCAGGTTCTGTTATCGCTCTTAAAGCTCAATCGGCGCAGGCTATCCTGCAACACGAAAAGATAGCTGCCTTTATTAAGAGCCCCCTCAACTCTGCTCTGACGGGAATGCTCGTAGTCGATTCGCAGCCTCTCTTTATCTCTATCTCCACAATCACCGATAGCAAGCAGCATGAAAAATCCGTTGGGTTTCTTATCTTTACCAGATCTTTCTCTGCAAAACTTCAAGCCACCTTGGCGCAACAAACTCTACTGAATCTGACCTTTGAGCAGCAAAACTCTGGCCACCCTATGTTTAGTGCTGAACAGAACGCATCATCACAGGCAATACTTGAAAATAGAGACTCCATCACCGGACTCGGAGTGTTTCGAGATCTAAGCGATCGTCCTATTATAGTAGCTAATTTCTCTCAGCCCAGAGATATTCTGCACCAAGGTGAGGAGACCAGAGATTTACTGGTAGTGGTTATAGCGAGCTTTCTGATCCTCGCCAACGGAATCGTGATCCTCTTTATTAATAGAACTGTACTCAATCCTCTGGCACGCTTTGCTCGAAGAATTACGACTATATCTAAGACAAATGATCTAACCCTTAAGGTACCTATCGACAGAGGTGCTGAGATCGGCGAACTCTCTAAGGTCTTTAATGCCCTGATCGATTCACTGCGCATTTCATATCAACGTATTCACTACGCTAAGAATGAGGCGCTCGAGGCTAACGAAGCAAAATCTCGCTTTATCGCCATGATTTCACACGAATTACGAACTCCGATCCACAGCATTACCGGCATGCTTCGTATCCTTAAACAACACGAACAATCAGAGAACAAACGCAGCTATATCACGATGGCAGATGAGGCTGCCTACGGACTCCTCGCTACGATTAACGAGGTCCTAGACTTTTCAAAGGTTGAGTCCGGTAATCTTTCCCTAGAAACGATAGAATTTAACCTCAGAGAGGTTGTAAAAGAGGCGCTAAGAAACGTCGCTCCACGCACAGCCATCACCTCAGGACCGGTAGATCTGGTAGTTGATGTATCTCCAGATGTACCGCAGCACCTGCTTGGAGATCCACTAAGGCTACGTCAAATCCTGACTAATCTACTGGGCAATGCCTGTAAATTTACACACGAGGGGCACGTTGCGCTGTGTGTGCACTCTAATGATAGTCCTAAGGACAATACCTCACTCCTTACCATTACTGTCAACGATACCGGCATCGGGATACCAGAGGATAAGTTGCCGTATATCTTCGAGCCTTTTCATCAAGCGGAGTCCTCAACCACTCGCTTATATCAGGGGACAGGCTTGGGGCTTACAATCGTACAACAGATTGTGGCTCAAATGGGGGGCAACATCGATGTAACAAGCACTCCACACTATGGCACAACCTTTATAATTAGGATCCCGTTTCTTACGGTAGCTACAGAGAAAAGCTCAATCCGCGACGCTACTCTAATACCAAAAACATTGGCCCTTATTGCAAGGGATTCATCAGCGCTACCATTTATACTCACCGGCTTACAACGAAGAGGAGATAGTGTTGAACTTTTTGATTCCGCTAAACCCCAAGAGATCTCCGATCTATACAAGAGAATAGATCAATTTGATCACCTGATTCTATGGGATACGGGCCAACTCTCTGTAGAGTCACTAACGGAGCTGACTCAAGCTGCGCTAGCAACTCAGTGTCCCGTCTTAGTGCTAGTTAACCCAGCGGATCTAGCCCGTTGTGATGCGCCCTCCATCTACGGCACATCCTCGCACCTACTGACCCCGGCTAGCCCAGATGAGGTGTTGGTATTAGTACACGGCCTTGCTTCACACGATCTCGGGCATGTTGATGACACTACTCCGTACACGCAAGATACCCCTCTACGCATTATTATAGCTGATGATTCGCCAACGAACTGTATTATTTTAAAATCGTTACTCGAAGAGTCTGGTCACTCAGTCGAGGTTGTAACAAACGGCCTAGATCTTCTTAATCGTATTAGCCCGATAGTCTCTGGGGATCCAAAAACTCGCGAAATTGATCTCGTCCTAACCGATATTCAGATGCCCATTATGGATGGCAATACGGTCGCTCAAAAGCTGCGTCTTCTGGAGGGGGGCGCAAAAAACATGTCACGCCTCCCTATGGTTGCTGTAACGGCGCACGCCCTGCCAGAGGAACTACTTAATATGCGGCGGTCGGGTATCGATCAGATCATTACAAAGCCTATTGATCCGCAAGAGTTGCGCCGTATCGTACGCGCCTGTAGCGGTGCAAGTTTTGCCACAACCCCCGTAGCAAACAATGAAAAAAGAGAAACCTCAGTCGAAAAGGCGCTGCTTAAGATAGTAAATCGACTATCCGCTGAGTACGGCGAACAAACTAACTATCTAGAATCGAGCTCACTTATCGATATAAAGGGGGTATTTGAGCGATCGGGCCGATCTCTACGTCGAACACGCATGATACTTATGGCATTTCTATCGGCCTACGGCGCACAGAGAGATCTTATTATCCAGCATGCCACTAAGTACGAAGCGCATAAACTGAAAAGGGCGTTACATACAATTAAGGGGCTCTTACTCGATGTTGGCGCGGATAGCGCAGCAGCTCTTACAACACAGCTAGAGGAGATGTGTGCCAATTCCACCGGTTTAGATATTCAAAACGAGCAGCTTACTCAGCTTATAAACTCACTCTCCTGCGTTGCCTCTCTAATAGAGCTGGTAGTTGCTGAGATACCATTAAAAGAAGATGGTTTGGTAGGAGCGGTTTCACCGCTATAAATGCCAATAAATACGTAATCGCATTATCGCTCTATCCTAGGCGCAGCGCCGTCGAAAAACATCTGAAACCTTTCGACGTAGAAGTTGGAAGCTAACCGGCTTCATCAGGTAGTCGTCCGCGCCGAGATCGAGCGCTGTCTCTATCACCGGCACATCGCCCACCGCACTTACAACCATAAAGGGGATATCAACCAGGTATGGGTGATTACGTAGTTGGCTGAGGAGATCTAGGCCGGACATCTCATCCATCATATGGTCGCACAGAATAAGGTGTGTCGGGGTGCTCTTGAGCTTTTCGAGCGCATCCCTACCGTTGCTGGCCTCTATAACTGACAGAAACCCCATCTCTTCTAACATATCCCTGAGCAGCATGCGGGTCTCTGGGACGTCGTCGATAACCATAACGCACGGCGAATCTAATTGTAGTTCAAGCATCCTGCAATCCTCCTCAAAGGCGCTATTATTAGCCCCTTAGGTACAGTCGGATCTTTTGTCTTAGAGCTTAAGCCGATTATATCCCACTTTTTACCCATTTTAGGGGCGCTAACCTTGACCCACCTTTTTTTATCGAGGTAACCTATCCCATTATGAATGGCCCTTTTAGAAAAATGCTCAACGCCAAGCTCCACGGAGCTATCGTCACCGATGCAAACGTTAATTATGAGGGCAGCATCACCATACCGAGCGATCTGCTGGAGATCTCGGGGTTGCTACCGCATGAGGCGGTGGCCGTCTGGAACGTTACGCGCGGCTCCCGTTTTGAAACCTATATCCTTGCGGGGGAACACAAAACTCAAGAGATCTTAGTTAATGGGGCCGCGGCACACCTGGTTGAGGTAGGAGATACCCTCATTATAGCGGGCTTTATCTTTCTTTCTGCGACAGAGGCTGTAAAACATGAGCCTACCGCAGTATTTTTAAATCCAGATAATTCTGTTAAATCAATCCGAGCGGAATATCCACTAGCTATAGTAAAATAGCGCCAACTGATCACCGGAAGGGCATTGGTACGGGGTACTTTCTAGGCAACTAGCGCAGAGGAGGAGTCACAAGAGGAAAGCTCCTCGATAGACTGCGTGGTAGAGGCATCAATAAACTTTTGGATACCTGACGGTGCTCTCAGGTCTGGGAGAGCCTCTGCCGTCAGGATCTCTTTGATTGAGTTCTCATCCTAAGAGAAGGCGATAATCCTCATCTATGCCTTACACTTAGATTTAACTGTTTGTATTATTGCAACTGCCGACTAAACTCATCGGAGGTGTCAACAAATTCTAGAGCCGAAAAAGTAAAGCCTACCTCACCGTTAGGCCACAGGATTTCGAGTTGCGGTTCGATGGCCTTGTATTTGCCAGAGCTTTCAACTTTTTTGCGTTCTGAATTGCTGAGAATAAACACGTGGTTGTCTGGAATTATAAATCCTGGCTTCGGCTTTATTTTCTCGAACGGTAGGAAACGCAATTTCTGTTGATATTCTTGAGTAAGAAAATAAACCGGAAATGTGCTAACGCCATTAGCCCAGTCTGTGGAGGGCTGGATGGTAACATTCGGGTGGGTCTTCAAGTATGCCGGAATGGCTTGCCCGAACAGTTGTTGGGACCCCCACTGGAGCCCATATAAGCCATAGTTATTATACCAGGTTGGAGCATCTATGATTGCTTCCCGAGTCATAGCAAGGGTCTGGTAGCCAAGAGAAAGCGCAACTACAGTCATGGGTAGGGCGCCCGCCAAAAACTTCGCTCTACGCCAGCTGTGCATAGTACTAGCACCCCTTGCGACGAGATAAGCTAGTGGGGCGAGTATGTAAAAGCCTCGCATAATATGGCTGTCTACCCAAAGAAGAGGGGTCACACTAACCAACAGGCACGTTACAAAGAGTACAGAGCCAGGCTTTCGTGGCGATAGTAAGCAAGAGATGATTCCTAGAGCCACTAATGGTGCAGACCAATAGGGTATCATGCTACGACCTTTCCAGATATGGCGGAGCTGATTTTGGGGGCCTTCACTGAACCAGTAAAAAGGATCAAGGCCGGCTAGCCACTTATGGAATGAGACTAGAAGCGCTGCCGTCCAAGGAGTTCCACTTACCAACGGGGAATGCATTACGCTTAACTGTTGTCCGAGCGCATTGGGCATGGTCACGAGCCAATAGATGCACGGGAACAGTGAAAGTAAGCCGCATAGTAGGATAGGTACCAGTGAACGCCAGTTTTTTAAATGGTAGCGAAAATCAATGAGCGCCAGTAGTGGGAGGCTAAACACAATGAGTGTTGAGCCGCTCAGGTGCGAATAGAACGCACTGATGGCCGCTACAAGCGATATCCACGCATACCGCGGATTGCGCCACCGATAGAGGAGGTACGAACCGATGAAAACCGAACTGAAGGCCACAGCGAGGGTAGTTTCAAAGGCGAGCCGGGAATGAAGAAACCAGACCGGTGTTACGCAAAAAAAATACATAGGCAGCCACCACCATCTGTTGTGAGGTTCTACCCATTTTATTGACAAGCAGGTTGCGATCGCACCGAAGAGACAAAATACGACCGTTACAGAACGTAGTGCAGCAACTGTGACTGGCCACAGCCATACAACCGGTAAAGAGAGATATAAAGAGATCTGTGGCACCCAACGGCCTGGTGCCTTTTCATAGTACATTGGGAGTAATCGTCCCTGGCCGTCCCGAAATCCGTTATCAAGAAGGTACCTCGTCTTTGCTCCAACAAACGCTTCATCACAGAAGAAGTAGATCGGAAAATCAGCGAGATGATAGAAACGAGAGAATACGAATAGTCCGATTCCCAAGAAAAAGAGCAGTATCGGATAGCTCCCTGAAGTGGAGCGCAGTAGCCTGCGTATCAATTCAATCCCCCTATAAAGCCTGTCTATATTAAATTAGAGGTAGTAACTAGTTCCTTAACTCAATCGGTGTTGAGGAGAGCACCTTCTTACTTGAATTTGTTACCACTACTAAAAGATCTGTCCCGCTCTTTACCTGCGCTGATTTTTTGAGCGCAAAGCTGGCGCTGAGTTTGCTACCTGCTATCTTAGCAGGAGCTAGCGCTACTTTATTAATCGTAGACTGGTAAACGTTCGAAGACGCTCTATATACCGTAACCTTACACGGCTTTGTTTTGCAGGTTTTTAATGCGCCAGTTGTAGAACCTTGCAGCGTAAATGTGTACTTGCCCTTAGTTAGTTGGACGGAGGGCACCTTAGGTACTCCCTTCTTACTATTTACCCGATATTGCGGCGCTGAGAAGGTAATTCCTGAAACCGTTACCAAAAGGCCATCCTCACCGTTGGTTGCTTCATCCCAGACCTCAAAGGATGAGGTGCTTGAAGATGCTGCATCCACACGTTGAACCGAGATTATATCGCTAGGAGAGATAGATCCCGCAGTATTATCGTTAAATGATGGGATACCTAGAACCTGGACTACAGCAGCGGCAGGAATAAAAGCTCGCAGGGTGGCAGAGCGTATCGTACCGGTATAGTCCTCGTGACTGGAAGCAACGCCGTAGGTAAGACGGGGCACGCCGGTTGCTGCATCAGAAGAGGCTTCAACTGATCCGATGATCGCGCCCTCAGTTCCAAAAAGAGCCCCGGTCATCCCTTGCCCAAGCGTATCATCGAGGCTTAGGACCATCGTTGCTCCTAGCCAGTCTGAATTAGAGCGGGTGAGTTCACAGGCCAGGACCGGAATAGCGGTGCAAGCTGAAGCGCTATTCGGGAGGGTGGGATAGTGCAGCACCGGCTGCATAGCTGGATTAAACTTAAGGCGTAATGTAGCTGTCGCTTCGCCAAGCGCAGCTAGCCCCCAAAAGCTCGGAATACCGTTAAGCCAGGTCCAGCGTAGAGAGGTACCCAGGGTGTTAAGAGCGAGCGTAAGATCAATCGTGGTGTTTGCATCAATAGTAACGGGCTGGCTGCCATCAAAACTCAAAAGTGGAATCTGCGTACCTGTAGTCCCGGTATAATTAACATCGTTGGGGGTGCTCAGGTTCGTCCCTACCTAGTCTGCACTCTTTCTGTATACAAGGGTCACCTGGATCCTGTTTGGGGTGCTATAACACAAGTTATTACCTAGATTCTCCGTTGAATCGCACAGATTTGTGGGAGAGATGATTATACCAACTGAACCTGGCGTATTCGAGTGTGTGCTAGCCGTTGTTCCATTCTCAAGGAGGATGGTCTCAACACCGCCGTTTATTACTGCAAGGCGCTGCACGTAGGGGCGATTAGTTGTCCCTCCTGCGAGATCGTCCCAGTTACCATCCTGTGCCCCTCCAACACCTGGGAGCTCAAGCTGAGCTTGATCGGGCGAGGTATCGCAGTTTGCGTACTGTGTAGCTGTGCAGTCTCCAAACTGACCTGGGCCAGCGGTAATTTGAGCAAAGCTGGTATCTACGCTGCTGGCAAAAAGGGCCGCGAATATAACTACGGAAAAATGCACTGCAACTTTCATAGAAACTCTAAAAATAATAAAGTCGTTGGTATTAAAGTACTCCTACTATTTAACACTGCGTGAGTTTATTCCGCTATTGAAATTCTTTTTAAGGCGAATCCACCCCTATGAATCTAACTTTTTTCAAAAAAGTGAGACCTTAGATTATTTATATAAGCTATTCTGCCAAGCAAATGTTCATTAATTTTAGCTACTTACCGAGTTGTATCAGTTTTAAACACAAACTGGGACGATCTTTTTACACGTTTTTCGTTTGCTTGTGACAACTCCCCTCCCCCGCTATGAGAAAACGCTCTTCGTTGATTGGGATAAACCTAATCACACTTTAGAGAAAAGTTAGGGAGAAGGTCATGAACGATACGAAGATTTCAGATGTAGCTTTGGTTGGTGAATTTAAGGCTGGGAATATAGAAGCTTTTGAAGAGATCATATCTCGATATGAGACGAAGGCTATGAACCTTGCTCTGCGCTTTACGCGTAATCAGGAGGATGCTGAAGAGGTACTTCAGGATGTATTCACCACAGTATATCGCAAGATTGAGAGCTTTCGCGGACAATCGGCCTTCTCAAGTTGGCTCTATCGTATCGTTGTAAATGCAGCCTTTATGAAGCTCCGTAAGAGAAAGCAAAACCAGACGGTCTCAATGGATGACCTGGCCCCTGCTGTTAAGTTGTACTGTATGGAGCGTGATGTTGTTACTGCGGCTCACTCGTACAACGTAGCCGTAACTCGCGAGCTACAAGAGGTGCTACAGCGCGCTATCGACAAACTTCCCGACCAATATAGGGCGGTATTTGTCCTGCGCGACGTTGATGGTCTATCAAACCATGAGACCGGGAAGATCTTAAGCCTCTCAATCCCAGCCGTAAAGTCGCGGCTCCACCGCTCTCGCATTATGCTGCGCAAGAAGTTGCAGAGATACTACGAAGATTTCACAGGCAATAAGGCTGTTATTGAGGATACAGGTAGCGATCTCTTCGATCAGGCTGCTGCATAAGTTAGCACAAAAAGCGGCTGCATCTACTCCCGATGCAGCCGCTATCTCTACCTCTCGATAAAATCGAGATCATTGGAGAAGGTTTCCTTAATAAAGATCAAACTCACTGCTGCAAGCGCAGAGGTAATTATCCCCACATACATAGCTGCGCTAACGATATCCAGAGACGATCTCAACGTTAAAAATAGCCAACTCATCGGAACAACCGACGCTCGAATAAAGTTAGGCACTGATGTCGCAACGGTTGCCCGCAGGTTTGTTCCAAACTGCTCCGCCGCCGCTGTAACGATCAAGATCCAATAGCCTACTGAAAATCCCATAAACAGATAGTTCAGATAAACCATATCTACCGTCACTCCCTTGTGGGTCAAGAACCAACACGGCGTAACGAGTCCAAGTATAAGAAAGATAGCCATCGGTCGCTTCCTACTCTGTAGGTACTGACTTAAAAGTCCAGCCCCTATATCTCCCAGCGCAACCCCTAGGTAACACCAGATTAGACACCAACCCGGCTTTGGCGCCCCCTCAACACCGAGTGCGTGCGAGATCTCCACTGCATTTACCATCAAGATTCCAATTACGTACCAGGTGGGCAGACCAAGGATAATACATAGTAGGTAGCGCGATACCCGCTTAGGTGATGAGAGCAGCATCCCAAGGCTTCCACGCAGCACATTCCGCTCGCGGATTGCATCAAAGAGCCCAGACTCTGCAACGGAGAACCGTACCACAAGTAAAAGAAGCCCAAGCACCCCACCCACTATATAGGAGAGACGCCACGGTAAGAGCTCACCGGTTAATCCAGCAACTATCGCCCCGGTTACGCCAACTGCAGCGATAATAGTAGTGCCGTATCCACGAAGCCGTTGCGGCAGTAACTCAGCGACCAGCGTTACCCCGGCTCCAAGCTCTCCGGCGAGACCAAAGCCAGCCAGAGCCCGCAGCACATAGTAACTGGGGAGTGACTCGATAAAGCCGTTCAGTATGTTTGCTAAGGAGTAGATGGCGATAGAGCCAAAAAGTACCCTAGTGCGTCCGATCTTGTCTCCAAGCAACCCCCATATGACGCCTCCCACCAACATGCCTATCATCTGTGTATTAAGCAGCGCTGCACCGGTATCAATAAATTGCTCCTTTGGCACCCCAAGCTCCTTTAGAGAGGGGTTTTTAAGCACAATAAAGAGCACTAGATCATAGACATCTACGAAGTACCCCAGGGTAGCAACTAATAGGGCGGTGGAGAGTAGGCGCTGATGTTGAGTCATGCGGGATATTTAGCACTCTCTGTAGCGGCTTGCTATCTGCTCTTACGATAGCACGAACTTAAACGCCCGTCCGATATATATCGGAGTTCCAGGCTCGAGTGTCACCGGTTTCGTAGCGCGGTAGTAGTATCCACTTGCATCCGGCACAAAGAGGGTAGCAGCCTTATCTGCGAAGGGGGCAACATCAAAGCTACCATCTCTATTTTTTCGTATAGTAAGCTCTACCTCTTTTAGTTGCCTCAGGGCATGCCGACATTTACCGGCAAATATCTGATCATCAGCTTCATGTTTATATTGAGAAATTGAGAAGTTGTGTTTCTGATTATTCTTATCTGTGAGGTTATCTGTATCCCGCCCAACATAAAGAAGCGCACCTAGCGGCATATCTGCAAGGGCCTTCGTAAAGATCTCCTGCTGTTGCGCACTCTGAAATCCATTAGCTAGCTCAAGAGCATCTCCCCTCTCAGAGTAGCGGTTTTTTACAAAATCATACGAAAGCTTCACCCCCTGTTCATGAAAAAAGAGCGCCACATCTGCCTCATGATCTGGTGTACTAAGTAGGGCGGCCTTGCGCGATACGCAGCCACCTAAGAGATCCTGCAAGGCATGTGTGTACTCCTCTGCATATACGAGCGCTACCTCCTTGTGCCAATGATTAAGCAGCTCATGCTCCTCCTGATTTTGCGGAGCAAGTCCTGGATGAAGCACTCCAAAACTGGGGTAAACTTGCTTTTGATCGATCTTAAACCATGAATCCCTAGAGATCTTTTTTAGGTTCTTTATAATAGCTTCATGTGTAATCTCAGTCAGGCCAAAGCAGTGATTCTCTGCGAAGGTATATCCCAGCATCACTAGCGTATGGGGGTCGCGGAGGTGCTCTATCGCCTCACTGTATTTCCCCTCTCTTATCAGGCTTAGTGCTTGAGAGATCTGATTCTGCAGTACATTTGCCTTAAGTACGATCTCCACTCCATGCGAAGCAAGTCTCTCGAAGTCACGAAGGTTAAGGGAATGCTCTGTACTCTCATGTTTACCCATAAAGGTGCCTAAAACTTTTTTGGCATCTAATACGAGACCCTCCGACAACATCTGCGATATAGAAAGCGAGGCATCCTCGATAGAACCAGGGATGTGCGGTATCTTAACCGTTCCTATACTATCCCCAAGAAAAACAGCCGCTCCTGAAGCCGCCTCAACCTGCCCGTGGATCTTCTCCCTACGTCCGACTAGATGCTCGATTTGAACGACCCCCTTACTTGGCATCCCGGGGATGACTTCAATCTGGAGCGAGAGTGCACCATCGTTAAGTTTATCGCTCTTGAGAACCTTAATCGTGCAGTGAACCCTACTTACTTTACGATCGCACTCTGGGACAGCTCTACGCCCCAACTCCACCGTTTCTCCAACCTTTGCTCCGGCTAGCAATGCACTCAACTTCTCCTCGGGAGTTTTTGGATCTAACACCTCACGCTTAGGTATAGTTACTTCACACTCAGATCCGAGTAGCAAGATCGCCCCAGAGTTCAAAGTGGTTGAGTACTTGAGTGGCTCAGCTTTATCACCACTATATCTGCTCTCTCCCTCAGTCCTCGAAGGTGCGCAAAAGGTTTGGTTCCTTGGGGGAAGACCGGAGTGAACTATAAAGACCCCGCGATCATCGAACGGCCTTTTAAACGATACTAATGGTTCTGCCGTCCCGTTAAGAAATTGTCGCTTATCGTTATGTACGGCTCCGGTTACATCAACGAATAACGTGCCGCCCCTCTCCAACGACCTCAGAGCAGACTCAATCTTCTCAGTCGTGGGCAGGGTGGGCATGCGAGACCCAGGCTCCTGTTCTTTTGTGCTGACTATTTGGTCAGGCGGTTTGAACATAAAATTACCTAAAAACGTATCTAGGTAGTTATGCCCAACTTACTCCATAATGTGTACTACAGCAGATAAGCCCCTGATATATAGCTTGTTTTGTAACTGGTCACCGTAGTTTAATGTCGCGATTCAAGCTACTCAGATTACGGCGAAGTTTCATAGGTAATTCGATTGGTCGTCCCCTGATCGGGGACGGCAGATTTTGTGACCAGTTAATGTTACCACCCCCACCGCATTGCTGCGCCAGCAGCTTGCGCTGCTGGACGGGCTCCGCAAATCGGCCCCTTAGGGGCTGCTGATTAACTTTGCACCTCTGCGCCTACGTCAACTCGACATACTTAATGGAGCAGACCTCAACCTCCTGCTGTCCATTGGGAGCGTTAAAGATAACAACATCCCCCTGCTGTGCCTTAAGTAGCGCGTTGGCGAGCGGTGAGCGCCAACTTATACGACCACGGGCCACATCTACCTCATCTATACCTACTATTGAGAAGGTGCGCTCACTGCCGTCCTCGTACCTAAGCAACACCGTAGCGCCGAACTGAACATATGTTGCCGTTATAACTAACGGGTCAACTATCTCAGCCGCTTCAAGACGCTTTGCAAGAAAGCGCATCCGTCTATCGATCTCCCTTAAGCGCTTCTTGCCGTATTGGTAATCACCGTTCTCGGAGCGATCCCCATTACCGGCTGCCCAGGAAACTACCTTGGTAACCTCTGGACGCTCCTCGTAGCGCAGCTTCTTTAATTCCTGCCGCATGCGCTCGGCGCCGGCTGGCGTGATATAGTTCTTACCTCCAGGGATGGAGGCGTCGACCTCAGCGCCTAGATCTTCGACATTCTCATCCCCTTCACGGGTAAAGGCCTTACTCATACCTATTCACCCCAGTATAAACTTGTCGGTGTTTAAAAAGAGTGGTTAAAAGGATTCGATCTTGCGATCTGTCCTAAAGATCCCCCCCCCTTTCTTGACGTCCCCTGATCGGGGACGCTTATTTTAGGGGTGAATAGTTAGTATTGTCACCCCCGATTTGCTCCGCAAATCGACCCCTGAGGGGTTTATTATTCACTAACCGGCACGTTAGATCTAATCCAGTCTATTACATCCTGCGTATGGGTACCGGGGATAAAGATCTGCTTAACCCCTAGCGCCTTGAGTGCTTCGATATCGTCCTTTGGAATAATCCCTCCGCCGAACACTACTATATCTTCTGCTCCATCCCTCTTGAGTTGCTTAAGAAGCTCCGGAAAGAGCGTCATATGCGCGCCGGATAAGATACTGAGTCCGATACAATCAACGTCCTCCTGGATGGCAGCTCGCACTATATTTTCGGTGGTCTGGTGCAGTCCGGTGTAAACCACCTCCATACCAGCATCGCGCAACGCTCGCGCAATGACCTTCGCTCCGCGGTCATGTCCATCCAGCCCAGCTTTAGCAACCAAGATTCGAATCGGACGTTGTGTCACTTGTGGTTCCTTGTCTTTCTTTACCGTCATAACATTCCAGGATCCGTATAAACACCGAACACCTTGCGGTATATGTCAGAGACCTCCCCCAACGTAACGCCCACCGCAACCGCATCTATAAGAACTGGCACAACGTTACGATCCTCCCTGCACGTTTGCTCAATATCCTTAAGAGCTCCTGCATGCGCTACCGTATCTCGATTTAACTTAAACTGCCTAATCTTTTCAATCTGTCGTGTTTCTACGGCGTGCTCGATCTTTAGGGTCGGGATCTCCTGCTCACCCCCCTCTGGGTACTTATTGACCCCAACAACGGTCTGCTTTCCGGCATCAAGCTCTAATTGAAACTGATATGCCGCCTCCGAGATCTCCCTCTGAGGGAACCCAAGCTCTACGGCGTGTAACATCCCACCCATTGCATCGATCTGCTTAATATACCGCAACGCCTCCTCTTCGATCTCATTAGTAAGTCGCTCAACCAAGTACGACCCGCCTAGGGGATCAACCACGTTCGTTACCCCGCTCTCCTCTGCAATAATCTGTTGCGTACGGAGCGCAACCCGTACAGAGTCCTCGGTCGGCAGCGATAGGGTTTCATCCATACTATTTGTATGAAGAGATTGTACACCTCCCAGTACAGCCGCCAACGCTTGCATCGCAACACGCACAACGTTGTTAACGGGTTGCTGTGCTGTCAGGCTAACACCTGCCGTCTGTGCATGAGTTCTAAGCTTACAGGAGGCGTCTGTCTTGGCCCCATACCGCTCACGCATCAGGCGCGCCCAGAGGCGGCGAGCAGCACGCAGCTTGGCTATCTCTTCAAAGAAATCGTTATGAATATCAAAAAAGAATGAGAGCCTTGGAGCAAAATCATCGATCTGCATGCCGCGCCCGATACAGTGGTCTACATAAGCCAACCCATCTGCGATCGTAAAGGCTAGCTCCTGTACCGCCGTCGCACCGGCCTCACGGATATGGTAGCCACTAATACTGACCGGATTAAACTTTGGAGCTTCGTTGGCACAGAACTGAATAACATCGCAGACGAGCTTTACAGATGGAGTTGGGGGTGAGATCCACTCCTTCTGCGCGATAAACTCCTTGAGCATATCGTTTTGAATCGTGCCCCCAATCTGATTGAATCCGATGCCACGCCGCTTTGCGAGCGCAAAGTAAAATGCGAATGCGGCCGTTGCGGTACAATTAATCGTCATCGAGGTCGTAACCTGATCGAGCGCTATACCATCGAAGAGGGCGTCCATATCATCAAGCGTTGCAACGCTAACCCCCTCGCGCCCTACCTCTCCGAGCGAGCGTGGGTGATCGGGGTCGTACCCCATCAAAGACGGCATATCAAAGGCGGTGGAGAGTCCGGTCTGTCCATGATCAAGAAGGTACTTAAAACGCTGATTGGTATCCTCTGGCGTTCCAAATCCTGCGAACTGCCGCATCGTCCAGAGCCGCCCACGGTACATCGTGGGCTGAATACCGCGGGTAAAGGGGTACTCGCCCGGATATCCTAGATCTTTGTGGTAATCAACTGCGCCCCCGTTCTCTGGGGTTACTATTTCGGGCTGCTCCCGAAAGCTTATGGAGTTGAACTTAACCAACCGTTCGCGCTGCGCCGCATAGGTAGCACTACGCCAATCGCTATACGAAGAGCTCTGAGAAAATGGGGCTTTGTTGTTTGGTTTTTTGGTCATAGGGGAAGCTTTGCCACAACCCTTTTAGCCTACTCTTTAAGTAGCTGTGTGGCTATCAGTATGCGCTGGATCTCGCTCGTTCCCTCGTAAATCTCCGTAATCTTTGCATCTCTCAGGTGTCTTTCGGCCGGATAATCGGTCACATAGCCGTATCCACCGTGGATCTGAATGCCTTTTATAGCGCACATCATCGCGGTCTCAGAGGCGCAGAGTTTGGCCATCGCCGCCTGACGAACAAAGCTCCGTTTCTGATCCTTACGCTTGGCAGCATCAAGGGTTAGGTAGCGAGAGCTATCGATATGGCAAACCATATCGGCGATATAGTTCTGGATCGATTGGTGTTCACAGATATGCTTACCGAAGGCTTTACGCTCCGCAGCATACTTAAGGGCGTCGTCGAGCGCTGAGCGCGCGATACCAACGGCCTGCGCAGCGAC
Organism: Pseudomonadota bacterium; assembly: GCA_026390555.1. Classification (NCBI taxonomy): domain Bacteria; kingdom Pseudomonadati; phylum Pseudomonadota; species Pseudomonadota bacterium. The sequence continues at coordinate 10,347 of JAPLFS010000041.1, read as the reverse complement.
CCCTATTCGTCCACCATTAAGGGTCGTCATCGCAACGAGAAAGCCGCGATTTTTCTCATATAGAAGCGAGCTCTTTGGAAGGCGCACATTATCGTATGTAACGCTTGAGGTAGGCGAGCCACGAATGCCCAACTTGTCCTCACGTTTGCCACGCGTAATCCCGGCTAGATTCATATCGTGCACAAACGCCGATATCCCTTTATTGCCCTTTGAGGTGTCCTCGGTTGCAAAGAGGATACACACATCGGCCTCCGGGCCGTTTGTAATCCAATTCTTAGTGCCTGAAACTATAAAATCATCCCCGTCGCGGCTAAAGGTGGTTGTGATCGAAGCCGCATCACTTCCGGTGCTAGGCTCTGAGAGCGCGAAGCATCCAAGCGCCTTAGCAGAGGCGAGCCTTGGTAGAAAGTATTCCTTCTGCTCCTGAGTACCGTACTCGACAATAGGAGAGATGCAGAGTGAGGTGTGCGCACTTACGATGATGCCAGTTGATGCGCATGCGGCTGAAAGCTCCTCGATAATCAGAGCATATGCAAGGGTTGATAGCCCCGCTCCTCCAAACTCAAGTGGAACTATGGCACCCATCAACCCTAGCTCTCCCATCTTGGGTAACAGCTCGCGTGGAAAGTAGTGCTCTTTATCTATCTTAACAGCTAAAGGAGCGACCTCCTTAGCGGCAAAGGCGTGCGCCGTATCACAGGCGAAGTTCTCCTCCTCCGATAGTTCAAACGCAACGCTATCTCGCCACACCATACAATATAACCTCTATCGTCCGGTAAATATCGGGGGCCTTTTTTGAAGGAATGCATCCATCCCCTCCTCCCTATCCGCGGTTTTAAAGAGCTGTATGAACTCCTCAACCTCGTGGCGCAACCCTGCTAGTAAGAGGGTCTCCCCTGTGCGATTTATAACACGCTTCGCACTCTGTACCGCTAGGGGCGCTTTGCTTGCAATAAGATTTGAGAGGCGCGCTACCTCGGCCTTAAACTCTGCATCTGCAACGACGATATCAACCACTCCAAGCGCCTTGGCATCGGGTGCTGAGAGCCTCTCTCCAGTATAGCACAATCTGCGCGCGGTACCGATGCCGCAGCGTTGAATAAGGCGCTGAGTTCCACCAAAACCTGGGATGATGGCGAGATCAACCTCCGGTTGCCCGAGTTTAGCGCTCTCCTTACAGAGAATTATGTCACACGCCAGCGCAAGCTCAAGGCCACCGCCAAAAGCGAAGCCGTTAACCGCTGCGATAACCGGAACCTTAAGGGTCTCAATCATACGCATCACACGTTGGCCAAGCTCTAGGTAGTCAGCTATCGCCCTAGCCCCAAGTTGGTTCATGGAGTGAATATCAGCACCGGCAACGAATGACTTCTCACCGCTACCTGTGATAACTACCACGCGCACCTCGGCATCCGCTGCGATCTTAGTCAGCTCAATAACCAGACCCTGTAGTAGGTCGGGATTGAGCGCATTAAGACGGTCGGGGCGATTAAGAACAACGGTGCGAATAGCCCCGTCGCGCATAACATAAATAGTGTTATCTTCCTGTTGTGTGTTCATATGAATTTTATCGCCGTGAAAATAGCTATTAGGGGGTAGATTACCCCTGTTTTCATACTCCTGCTACTGCGATTTGATGAGCAACCTGGGCTATTATCCCGGCGGCCAGTGAAAGGGCCGCCCCCCAACTATATGTAGGTGCAGGTGCGGGACGGTCTGACCACCGTTAGCGCCTATATTAGTCACAACCCGGTAACCCCCGTCTGCAAGCCCCTCCTGACGAGCGACCTCTGCCGCGGCGAGCAGCAGCTCTCCAAGCAGCTCCTTATCGCTTGACTCAGCCGCAGCCAGGTTCGTAATGGCGCGCTTTGGGATCACCAATATATGCGAGGGTGCTACAGGGTTTATATCCCTAAAAGCAAGCACATTATCACTCTCATAAAGGATCTGCGCCGGGATCTCGCCCCTTACTATCTTCATAAATATCGTATCATCTGCCTGTGTCATACCACCTTCCATCTTTTATTTACGGCCCTTTAGCGCGCCAAGATACTCGCAACAAACTTAAGCGCCTCAGTTGCGCTATCATCGTTATAGCCAAAGCGCTTAATAAGACGCTCCTTTAGGGTATCAAACTTCTGTTGCTGTTCGTCATCATGTTGAACAACTGAGACGAACTGCTTAATCTGAATGGTATCCTTGGTATCATCGAACAACTTCTTCTCAAGCGCTTCGCGAAGCCGATCGTTGTCGAGCGGATTAAACTTGCGCCCTGCCGCCGCCATACCACCGATCGTCTGCAAGATCTCACGACGGAAGTCATCCTTGGCGGCTGCCGCAATCCCGATCTTCTCCTCAATCGAGCGCATAAACTTCTCATCCGGTTCATCAAGCCCCCTGGTAAGGCGATTCTCTACCTTCTGTTTTCTCTGATAGGCCGAGATATTCTCCACATACTTCTGACCCATCGTTTCAAGGGCCTTTACATCACCAGCGATGGCGAGCTGCACCTCTTTCTTGACGATATCCTTATACTCCTGCTCAACCTTATCAAGGATCGCTGAAAGCCTCTTACGCTCATCATCCGAGGTAACGTGCGGATTCTCTGGAAGCCTTTCACGCAGCACATTAAGCAACATGAAGGGGCTCAAGAATCGCCGTGATTCCTCTGTATCACGCACTAGGCAAGCGCTCAGGCAGTCCTGAATAAAGCGGGGCGAGATGCCGCGATGCCCCTCACGCGGAGCCTCGTCCTGAATCTCACGCACAGTTTGTTCGGTATAGCCCGCGACAGATTCGCCGTTATAAAGCCGCATTTTCTGTAGAAGAGTCATGCCGGACTTCTTCGGCTCATCTAGTCGCGAACACACAGCGAACATCGCTGCTACCTCGATAGTGTGCGGAGCAATATGACGATCAACCTTCTCTGAGGTGAAGTCCTTCTCGTAGATCTTCCTCTCATTCGAAAGGGTCAGTACGTACGGGATATCTATCTTTAGAGAGCGGTCTCGTAGCGCCTCCTGGAATCGGTCCGCTTGAAGCTTCTCATATTCAGCTTCGTTAGTGTGCCCAAGTAACACTAGATCTATCTCCGTTTGAGGGAACTTCTTAGGCTTAATTACCCGCTCCTGCGTTGCGGTAAGAAGCTCATAGAGAAACTCTCTCTCTAGCTTAAGCACCTCGATAAACTCAGCGATGCCACGATTCGCACAACACAGCTCTCCATCAAAGCTGAACGCGCGTGGATCTGAGTCCGAGCCGTACTTAGCAAGTTTACGGTAATTTATATCACCTGTTAACTCCGTTGAATCTTGGCTCTTGGGGTCCTTTGGTTGAAAGGTAGTAATGCCGGTTCTATCCTCCTCGGAGATAGCTAGTCGTTTAACGACCACGTGATCGAACACCCGATCATAGTTGCCATCGTACTTCTCAAGCAACTCGCGCAACTGAAATCGACTTGCGGGATCAAGCCCTCCGTTAATCTGTATCTTAGGTGCCCCTACTGGGATGCTCTGATTAAGAGCTGCCAGAAACTCACTTCGTAAATGTTTGGGGATAAGACTGAGTGGTTCTACGTTCATCGGAGACCATGCAACCTGATCTTTATTAATCTTTCCTAGGTTATCCAAACTCTTCTGCGCGTTCTCTAGTCTGACTGGCTCCTCTGAGAAACCAAAGGTATACACCGCACCCTGGGGCGTTAATGAATAGTGCTCAGCCCCGCGCTTAAGTAGCCTAGCGACGGTACTCTTTGAGGAGCCAACCGGTCCAAGCATAAGAAATAGGCGCTTCTGAGGTCCATAGCTCTTAGCTGCTGCTTCAAACAACTCCACAAGCTTCATTAGCTTGTCATCTAGGCCGAATACGGCATCATTTCCAGCACCTAGTGGATCATCAAAAAACTTAAAGCGAGTATACTCGCGCCCGCCTAGTGAGTACTTCTCGGCGCCGTACGACATAATCATCGCATGCACCCTCTGGAAGGCGTTGTCCGTAACGGTTGGATTGGCTGTTGCAACTTTCAGGTAATCATCGAAGGTGCCGATCCAGTTCAGATCTTTGTACTGGCGCTGCAACTCGGTGCGCTGAAAGATATTGCGAATCTCTGCTTGCGTTGTCCCGAATTTAGCCTGTACGGGGTCCGAGTTGCGTGCGAATGCTGCTTGTTGCTCTGTATTCATAACTACCTTATTACTTTCCTACACAAATTCTCTTACCGTCCAGTTCCTAACAGATCCTTTATTACCGGGATAATATCGTTACGGTCTCCCATATGAGTGAGTACGGCAGCCTCCTGATCTTGCAGGTGCGGCTGAAGAAACTCAATAAATCCTCCACCGGTACGGCTTGCGCCGATCTCCACATATCCGAATAAGTTAACATAGGGAAGGATGTCCTGCTTGAGCAAATCAAGTGCCTTCTGACTATCTGCTGGCGAGCTATTATCACCATCCGAGAAATGAAAAAGGTAGATATTCCATTCATCGGGAGAGAACCTGCCAAACATCTGCTCTTTGGCGAGTTGATAGGCCGAGGAGATCACGGTTCCACCAGACTCACGCGTTGTAAAGAATGTATCTCGGTCAACAACCTTAGCCGAAACATCATGAATTATATAGCACTTCTCTGTCCCCTGGTATTGTCGATCAATCCAGGCGTCTGTCCAGAAAGCTGTGTTGCGCGCCAACGACTTCTCTTCCTCTCCCATAGAACCAGAGACATCGATCACGTAGAAGATCACAGCATTAGTTTTGGGGCGTGGTTTTAGCCGCGCACTCCGATATCGAAAATCATCCTTGATCGGAACTATATTTGGATCTTTATCGTCATAGCTCTCCTCAGCTACCGCACGCTTGAGAGCCTCTTTAAAGGTTCTCTTATGGTCCCTAAGTGCAGGGGGCCCGCGCCGCGAGATCCCCTCGTAACGTGGAACTGCATCCTCCAGTCCAGAGGTAAGCCTGGGCTTAATGCGTGGCAGCTTAAGCTCTTCTCCAAGTAGGTCTGCCAACTCCTCTATATGGAACTTCTCCTCACGAAGATGTTTTCCCTCACCTGTACCTCCTCGCCTGCCACCAGGGCCATCACCATCCTCTCCTTCTCCCTCTCCAACTCCCTTATCATTTGCGCCGAAGATGAAACGGGGGATGGTTATCTCTTTAACAGGTACTGAGATCATATCGTTCCCATGCTGGGCTATGATCTCATCACTTGTGATGTATTCGGTGAGATCCTCTCGAACCTTGCCTTTAACTATATCCCGAAAGCGCTTTACATCGGGCTCAATACCAAGTGAAGCGGTCTCCAGAGAGAAGGACTGTTGCTCAATAGCGGTCTGCCTAGATTTAGAATGACTTGGATCGAGCGTCATAATACCTCCTACCCTATCCTCTCAAAGTACCCTTGATAATCATCCGAAGCTTTTTGTGAGCTAAGTGTTTTACCGTCATAACTTATTCTACGCCTAGTCCCATCCTTATCCTGCGTCAGCACGTGTACCGGACGGGTCCATATCCTCTGCAGATTCTTACAGGTTGGCTCAGCAAGGCCGCGGTTTAACTCCTGTCCGTCGAAGCTATGAAGAATAACGAGCTCGCCTCTATTGGCATGATTTGCATCGACTACGGCGAGCTTCGGCTCTCCAAGATTCATTAATGAGCGCGCCAGCATCGAACGTACATCATCAAACTCCTCTGATGATACATAGGCATCCCCCTCATTATCATGCTCATAGGTATGAAGCTTATTCTCAGCACAGAATTCAGGGGTTAAATAATGGTAGATAAATGTTAGGTCGTTGTGTGTAATCATGGCACGCAGGATCTCTTCCTGCCCTAAGCCAATTTTCTTGTCCCAGTTGTGCCGAGCCTCCATATCCCGACAATCATCCCACTCATGGCCGAACTTGCCCTTATCCCAACGCTCTTCGATGTCGCGCAATAGTCGCACACCGAGACGATATGGATTTATACTCTTGCCCCACGGCTGCAATACGGAAGAGTTAAAATCGCAGTAGTCTACCGTCTCAGATGGATAGCGTGGTAAAAGGTGTTCAGTCATACATTTAGAGTGCCAATAGCTCGCCCACCCTTCATTCATAATCTTGGTCATGCGTTGTGGCGCGAAGTAGTACGACTCATTACGAACCATAGAGAGCACATCCTGCTGCCACGGATCAAGCGGCGCATGCGTCATTAAAAAGAGTAGAATATCCTGCTCCGGCTCTGGTGGAAGCCTCTTAAGCCTCTGGTCACGTTCCTTTGTCTCCCGTTCAACCTGCGCGCGCAACACTTCAGGTGGATTCACATATCGATCAAGATATTCCGGCACATCAAAGCGCGCCGGCTTAATAGGATCCAGCGCTCTGCGCTCAAGGGTGGATCGCTGCACTACCTCGTTACTAGCTCTACGCAGCGCAACTGAATGCACGTCAATTAGGTTGTCTAGCGATAGACAGTTATCGAGAAAGCTCTCTACAACTAGCGGACCATGCTCCTCTTGGTAGCGTTTGATGCGCTCTGCATGATCCCCCATCTTGTCGAGCATGCGTCGATCAGTAGCCTTGAAATATGCGTTATGCTTAAAGAATATATTATGGAAATAAACATGCGCCATGACCGTTCTGGTCTCCTGCACCGAATTAGAGTCGAGCAGGTAGGCGATGCAGGGGTCTGTGTTGATAACCAGCTCATAGGTTCGGCCCAGTCCATAGCTATCTCGTACTGACTGACTCTCGTAGTTTTGGCCGAAACGCCAGTGCTCATACCGTTTAGGAAAGCCCTCACGAGCAAGGATTACCTGCAACTGCTTCCAATTGACAACAACGAACTCCTGCGGAAAGAAATCAAGGGGGCAGATACTCTTTACGATCTCCTCAATCTCGTTCTTCCACCCCTGAATAAGCCGCTCCTGTGCTCCACGAGAGCCGGCAAACTCGTGCACCGTTATCTTGTGACGGCGAAAAGCCTCTGTATCTAAGGATGGAACGTCATTGTTTTTTGCCGCGTTGTGCTCTAGATCGCTCATACTGCCTACTTCTTAACCGCCCACTCAAGATGCTTGCGAATAGTTTCCCAACGCTCTTCCCTCGGATATTTAAGGGTATCTTCAAGCGCCTTAATGGCTTTAACCCAGCGCTGTGCTCTACGGCGCTCATCTTCCTTACCATCTAAATCTTTTCTGACCTTTAATGGATCGTCTGCATACTCCCTTGTCATCTGTTCGAACTCATGAAGTGGCTTTTCAAGCATCTCTTTCCGAACAACCCTCATTCCCTCTACAAGCTCTCCGAAGATGTTCTCATAATTAGTAACAACGCTTTCCTGTGGATTCTCAGCTTGCCAGTTACCGATCTGCTCAAACAGATGCTTTCTGTATTCTTGGCGCTTCTCTGGTGTCGAGAGGTTTTCGTTCTTTACGACCTTGTCCTCAAAATCCTGGAGAAGTTCCTCGTTATGTCCGCGCTCGCGATCATTGACTCGGTACTGCTGCTCAACCTCAAGTGGAGCCTGCCCAATTGAGACTCGCGCATGTGCCAGATAGCGCCGGATCGAGAGTTTGCTCTGCTCCTCACTTGCAATACCCATAGCCGCATAAAAATCATCTTGAACCATACGCTTAGCGTAAGAAACGATCTCTTTAACGATCGAATCAGGTGACGGAATAGGAAACTCCTTCTCAACACGGCTCATGATCTCCTTAAGAGCCTCCTGCGTTTCCTTATAATTCATCGTCCTGCCAAGTCGGGATGCCTCCTGTTTTTTATCATCGAGCAGTCGTCGTGCATACTGACGCTTCGACTCCTCGATCTTCTCGTAATATGGGAACTTATCTTGATGCTGCTTAAGCACCTCTATCACCTCAATCACAGTAATTGGCTCACCCTGTCTAAAAACCGCCATCTTGCGCAGCAGATCCTGTGCATTTGCCGTTGAGACTCCGAAACCACCATCATAGAGCGAGAATCTAGTCTCACCGACCCCGTACATATATTCATCTGCTATCTTTGGCAGGAATTTCTTTAGAAGAACTAGATCGTCCTGATGCCATTTGGCGCTCTCCTCTGACTTGAGCATATTAAGCTCGTTTTTAACTCCGTCTCTCGGCTCCTGCAAAAGCAGCGCTTTTTCAACGACGCTCATACGCGCTAGAATTCCAGGCATCCTCTCATGCACATCGCTATAGCTTGTCGGATTCGGCTTCAGAAGTCTCGATGCCGTTACGAACAACGCGACAGCATCAAGTACATGTGGACAGATTACCCGATCCGTTCCGACTATAGTTCTAAAGAAATCCCGTTGCGCCGCGGCCTCAGAGAGGTAGCGCGTAATATGCGGAACCGTAATGAACTGTAGTCGACGCACCAGAGAGTCCCAACCATTGGCGCCACTCTTCATCATAATCAGATCATCGTTGGCGTCTGCTCTAAGGAGAACATTCACCTTCTCTGTCTTAATTGCGGCAGCCTGCCTAAGCGAAAAGATCTGGGTGTGTCCAGATTCGATCTCGTTTAGGAGGTGATTCATGTGCGAAATATCGTCCCCACCCCTATCACGCTCATTTGGACGAAATAGATCCGAGAAATGCAGGTGCCCACGATTGGCACGAAGCATAAAGCTAGTTGGTATATGGAGATCTCTCTCTGCTGCGCGAACCTCCTCAGGTGGCGGCGCATAGGAATCATAAAACTGCTCTATGTCAGCATCTCGATTGGCGCTCCCCCAGATGGAGCAGAGCCCTCTACCCTGTCTACACGAGAGGGTATAACGCTCAACACGCACGTGCCGATTTAGTACCTCATCAAGTATCGTACTCTCCGATCGATCCTGCTGGTTAAGACCTCTGGCTATATAATCCTGCCGATAAAAACTAACTAAGGTCTCAAGTAACGACTCTGAGAATGTATCTAGCTCCCCACGCAATAGATAATCAACGTTGAGATCTGTCGACAGCCTCCCCTGTTCTTCAAGGTTAGCCAGTAGTTGCTCACGCGGCCCCTTGCCGTCACATGAAGCGGAGAGGAGAAAGAGCGGATCGGTATTGCCTATCGGTCTGTATACGATGCGAGCTACCTGGCCGCTCCCCTCCTCAGTAGCGTATGCGCTTCTAGGCTGATTCATTGAAAACCCGAAGGCCTTCGCGGCTCTTTCCTCTGGAAATACCCAGATTAAGCGATAGAGCGCACCATTAGGATCCCGCTCTGAGTAATGCTCAAGCATCGCATCGAGTGTGTCGTTAAGGCGCGTTTTGCCAGAACCGGGTGGGCCATGAAATATAAACATCCGGTTGGAGAACTCTCTACGCCCAAACAACCTCATCTGCTGATAGAACTCATTGAGGGCAGGCTCCTGTCCCTCAAGCTTTCTCTTGTCACATACCATCCCGGACTCCCACGGCCAGGTGCGTAGCTTGAAATCTAGGAGCTCCTGCCCCAATACGGTTTTTGTCTCGGCTCCGAACGATTCCATGGCGTCGGCCGTGTACTGAAACGTATTGCGGATCAGGTGGCGTGGACTTTTGAGAACTTCACGCAGGTAGTCGCCGTAGCTAAGCTCATGAGAGACCTGGGTGTAGCGCTGACCCTCAGAAGCCTTAAAGGCCTCGAGCAATTTGCGAGATCCCTCTGCAAGGAGAGCCTCGCTGAGCTGTGGGGTGCGAAGAGCGCTGGAAAGTATCTCCGTATGTTGTTCCACTCCTCCCCCTAGGGGCTCCTGTTGCTCTCTATTCATGAACGGCGCCACTACTAATTTGCTCCGGTATTAACTGGGCATCAAACAGTCCAAGAACCTAGCACCAAATTACCGTTCTATGGAACATAATTTTACATAGAGAAAGCGGCGCAGATCGGCATCGACAGAAATTCAACTTGCGTTTGATTATAAAGCGATCGCTCTTTCATGAGCGCCCGTACTTAGATCCTGCGCCGAAACAACCTGCGCGGTCCCTGAGGACTCCTCGTATTCGACCTGAATAAGGTGCTGCACACCATCCTTAATATCATCGAGATGGGTAATAATAATTATCTGCTCAAAGCGCCTTCTGAGCTTCTCTAATAACGCTAGTACGTTACTACGTCGCCCCTCATCGAGGGAGCCAAAGACCTCATCGAGCATCAAGAGCGAAAAGCTCTGTCCGGCCCGCTCTGCCAACATATGAGAGAGCGAGATGCGCATACAGAGGTTAAGGATATCCTCCTCTCCCCCACTAATAACCCGCTTGGCCTCGCCGTCCTCAACTACCGTAGGGGTAAAATCCTCGGCTAATTCAACTGCCGAGTAGCGCCCATCGGTCAGGTCAGCCAAGTATTCACTGGCAAGTTCAGCCATACGGGGCCGAATCGAAGAGTTCACG
>JAPLFS010000040.1 GCA_026390555.1 Pseudomonadota bacterium | reverse complement strand
TGACAGCATTTGCCATTAGCTCGCTGAGCTTTGTCTGCGCTTCCTTATACTCAGCTATCGTGAGTTTCTGCGTGGTCGGGTCCGGCATCGCTTTTAGCTCCCTTAATAAGTTATCGGCTAAGTGCCTTGCTTACTTTACAGTAGATCCCATCTGGGCCAAAGCAGGGCTTAAATAGGGGTAGAAGAGAGGCATTAAGATAGTTACCTAAAATACTCCCCCCAGCGCGCATCAACGTTACGTGCAGTATCTACATCGCACTCAACAACTGCTGGATACCAGGGCTTAAAGCGCGCATCGATCAGAATTGGCGGATCGTAGCTTAAATGGTGACGATCTAGCGTTGTTTGGGCCGCATAGATATCTGCCGCAGGCTCAAAGCGGGTAAAGGTTGTCCAGAGAAAGGCGCTCGTATCTTTAAGCGCCTGGTCGAGGTTATCTACCAGCACAACTAAGGGCCAATCACGCAGCAGAGCGGCTTGAACGATGCTAGCAGGATAGCTGCGGTCCTGCTCATACGAGGGAACTTCAAGCACAAGGCAACCCGCACAGAATACCCCTGCCCTGCTAACTCCCCCCGGTAATAGCTGCGGAACTTCGCGCGGCAATCTGCGTTTCTCCTCTCCGCATCCAATTAAGACCCCCTTACTGCCATGATTCACCCGTGGGCCTGTATAATCGAGGGTATCCATCGCCGTATTCGAAAACACGAAGAGGTCAGTCGCAAAATCCGCGCGCGCCAGCACATGCTCAAGCACCGCTCTAAAGTTCGTAAGATCGATGCGCTTATCGAGTAAGAGAAGAAATTTAGTTAGAGAGAGCTGCCCCTCCCCTAAAATTCTAAAGGCCGACTGTAAAGACTCGCGGCTATAGCGCTCCTGCACAACCGCTGAGGCGAGCGCATGAAATCCAGTCTCTCCGTATGACCAGAGATCTAAGACCTGCGGCATCACCAGGGGAAACAACGGCGAGAGCAGCCGCTGCAGGTACTCTCCAATATAAAAATCCTCCTGCCTCGGCTTGCCAACCACTGTGGCAGGAAACACCGCCCCTGGTCGACGAATAACTCCCTTACAGTGAAAGACCGGATAATCGTGCTGTAAAGAATAATACCCGTAGTGATCACCGAACGGCCCCTCCGGTCGTAGCTCGTTCGGGTCTACCTCTCCAACAAGGGTAAACTCGGCGCTCTCAACTATAGGCAAAGGCCCGAGCGGATTATCTAAGAGCGCTAACTTCTCTCCAAGCACAAGGGAGGCAAAAAGCAGCTCCGGTACGTTCTCTGGTAGCGGTGCTATCGCTGCGAGGATCAGTGCCGGAGGGCCCCCCATCGTAATATTAACCGGTAATCGCACCCCAAGATCCTTGGCCGCTGCAAGGTGATACCCCCCACCCTTTCCGATCTGGCAATGCAGTCCCGTTGTTTGATCATCATAACGCTGGATACGATACATGCCGAGGTTATGAATCTTTGTGCTCGGATGCTCCGTATAAACAAGGGGCAACGTTATAAAGGGCCCACCATCTAGTGGCCAGGTGGTGAGTAGCGGCAGGCGCGAGAGCTTTGGTGGAGTATCGATCAGTAGCGCACTATCAAAGGGGCGTTTACGCAACCCAACTCTCGCCAAATCTCCTACGGTACGGCGCTGCTGCCATAATTTCGCAGGCGTAATAGGTAACAGGGTATGAGGTAGCCCAGATAGCTCCCGTACTAACTCCTCAGGTCTTGCACCAAAGGCGAGCTCTACCCTTCTTGTGGTGCCGAAGAGGTTGGTGACGAGCGGAAATGGTGAGCCCTTTACCCGTGTAAAGAGCAGGGCTGGGCCTCCACGCTCGATCGTTCGCCGATGGATCTCGGCAACCTCAAGATGGGGGTCCACTTCAACTGAGATCTCTAATAGTTCGTGCTCACGCCGAAGAATTGTTAAAAACTCCTGGAGTGATCGAACACCTTTACGTTGCGACATATGTGAGTTCAGCTCATTATAGACTAATTTCCTGTAACTGGTCACCGTAGTTTAATGTTGCGATTCAAGCTACTCAGATTACGGCGAAGTTTCATAGGTAATTCGATTGGCCGTCCCCTGACCGGGGACGACAGATTTTGTGACCAGTTAATGTTTTCACCCCCGATTTGCTCTGCAAATCGACCCCTGAGGGGTTCTGTTTTCACCCCCACCGCATTGCTGCGCCAGCAGCTTGCGCTGCTGGACGGGCTCTGCAAATCGACCCCTGAGGGGTTTGTACAGAGCATCTACGTGTGCGATTGTCCTTAAACAAACAGTAGGAGGATCCCCTCATGAGCCTAGTAACTTGTACAATCGATAGCGACGGCATAGCAACTGTAACCTTACAGGACGAGGCTAACTTAAACGCCATGAGTGGTGAGATGGCGCGCGATTTTAGCGCCGTTGTAGACCAGCTAAGAGTAAAGAAAAATGCTCGTGTTATAATCCTGACCGGCGCTGGAAAGGCCTTCTCTGCCGGGGGACACCTAGCGATGCTTGAGGCCAAGCGCTCCCTGAGCAGGGAAGAAAACCACGCTCAGATGATGAAGTTCTATGCATCCTTTCTCTCAATACTCGATCTGCAGGTGCCCCTCATAGCCGCTCTACACGGCGCCGCCGTTGGCGCAGGGCTTTGCCTAGCGTGTGCCTGTGATGTTCGCATCTCTACTCGCGACGCAAAGCTTGGGCTTACCTTTCTTAAGCTCGGCTTGCATCCTGGCATGGGCGCAACTTATTTTGTGCCCCGTATAGTTGGTTCAAGTATGGCTACGGAGTTACTAATAAGCGCCAGGGTTATTAATGCTGAGGAGGCCCTAAGAATCAATCTAGTTTCACGTCTGTGTGAGAAAAGCACCCTACTCAGTGCCGCCAATAGTATTGCACACGAGATCCTAGCTTGTGGCCCTAATGCAAGCACTCAGCTGCTTGAAACTATGCGCGGCAATACTGCGCAGCTTTTACAGGCCCTGGAACGCGAAGCGGCTTGTCAGAGTATTAACTACGCGAGCGCTGAATTTGCTGAGGGCTTAGCTGCGATCAGAGAGAAGCGTGCGCCCATCTTTCCAAAAAGCTAGCACCGTACCAACAGCCACGATAACTACATGCGCTAAGGAGAACCACGCACCACGCCAGTTGCCAGTCTCAGTAGCGGTCAAGAACAACCGATACGCACAGATGAGCAAAACGGCGATAGCCGCAAACAATACCTGCTTCTTAATAGCGCGTGAGCTTTCTTTGCTAGAGGTCATATTGTGCTTGTGGGCTTTCAGCGCTATCGCAGCAAGCTGAGACGCTCTTGAATTGCCGCAGGATCTCCCTCGTACTGCTTCAGACTGTCCTGAAGCGAGCTCGGATCAAGATCTAGGTGCAGGGCAACCCAGGCAAAACTAAAGGGACGCTTGGGCGTAATCCTGCCGAATAGCCACTGCCTTGCGCTACGCACAACGTGCCGCTCGCAGTGCGCTGTGCCGAATGCGTCACAGATAGCACGGGCGAGAACAGCTGCCAGAAGATTACGTTCTGGCTTAACTGGTGATGAAGCTTCCATCTCATCTTCGGGCGTGAACTTATTCGCAGAATTACTCATACGCGTATACCTTCTCCAGTATGCATTGATAATTTAAGTATTTAGTGGGTCTAACAAAGATCTTTTTACGACTGCTGTGGAAAGAACTTCTGTGGAAAGAACTACTGCGGAAAGAATAGAAACGATCGAAATAGAGGAATTAGAACTGCAAGTGGCTGAAATGACTACAGCGTTTAGCTGCGGCGTTCTAAAACTCCGCGTACTAAGACTCCGCGTTCTAAAACCTAGAGTAACGACCATCTAATAAGCCCCCTCTGATTAGAGGGCTAAGAGGTATGCTCTGCGCCCCCCTTAGCTCCCGGATCTCGCTGCCACTCTGCCCCGACCTAAACTGTCAAGGCGCAAGTGGTTGCGTTCATTCACAAATCACAGGATGGTAAGTTATACTGGCTGGTTTCTAGCGTCAATAGTATTTTTAAGTTACTTTAAGTAAGACGATGTTCTATTCACATCGTTTTTGTACCGAAGCCTTGTTTGACATTTTTCATGGTCGAGTATAGCCTCCGCTACTCTAAAAGTTCGAGGAGTTTTCATGAATTCGGGTGTTAGCAAGAAAAAGCTTTTTATTAGTAATCTTGATTTTGAGGTAACGAGCGAGCAGCTCCGTACCCTATTCGAAGAGGCCGGCGGCTGTCTAAGCGTTGTCGTTGCTTCTGACCGCGAGACGAAGCGCTCTAAGGGGTTTGCTTTCGTTGAGATGGACCGCGAAGAGGATGCGCAGAAGGCTATCGAGTCTCTCAATAACCGCACAGTAAACGGTCGCCCGATGAAGGTCTGCGAAGATCGCGGCAAGGGTGGTATGGGTGCTCCAATTGGCGATGGTGGATCAGATAGCGGACCACGTCGCTTTGAACCACTCCCATCGATTCAGAGGATGCAGCTCTTCAAGCGCCGCAAGAAGCTAGATCCATTTACTGATGATCCAACTAAGTCTGTTGATTACAAAGATGTAGTGATGCTCTCACGGTTCGTAAGCGAGCGTGGTCGTATCCTCTCTCGCCGTCTGACCGGTCTTAGCGCATTCAATCAACGTAAGGTTTCTAAGGCTATTAAGCGCGCACAGAGCCTAGGTCTAATGGCCTATACCTCGATTCAGACTTAGTAGCGTTTTTGTTCGCGGATCTAAAAAGCCGGCCCTCGTGGTCGGCTTTTTTATTCTTATAGCTCTTATTTTAATTCAATCTAGCGCCTGGCGTGCGACGTACTGCTGATAGAGTCCCTGTCGAGTCTTTAACTCCTCGTGTCTGCCCTCTTCAAAAACCGTCCCTTCGTTTATCACAACGATAGTGTCCGCAGCGCGTACCGTTGAGAGGCGGTGCGAGATAATAAGCAACGTCGCAGTAGGCAACCTGTTTCGAATCGCCTTAAGCACCCCCTCCTCCGTCGTACTGTCGAGCCCAGAGGTGGCCTCATCGAGGATAAGCAGGCTTGGATTGCGCAGGATGGCGCGTGCTATCGCCAAACGTTGCCGCTCTCCACCGCTTAGCTGTGCGCCCTGCTCGCCTAGCTGCGTATCGAAGCCGTTCGGTAGCTTCTCTGCAAAATCAAGAAACCCCAGGGTGCGGATTGTAGCGAGCACGTCGGCGCGCGTGAGCTGCTCGTTACCAAAGACCAGATTCTCATAGAGCGTAAAGCCAAAAAGATATGGCTCCTGCGGCACCCAGGCAAATGAGCTCCGTATCTCCTGAGAGCTTAAGTCTGCAATCGGCACACCGTTAACGAGCAGCTCTCCGGATGAGGCTGCATAGAACCTCAATAAAAGCTGGGCGATTGAGCTCTTTCCTGCGCCTGATGGCCCAACGAGTGCTGTCATCTTACCGGGCGCTACCGAGAATGAAAGCTTATCGAGCACCGGCGAATCAGCTCTATCAGGATAGGCAAAGCAGAGATCTTTAATCTCAATCTCTACGCTCTTAAGCGCCGCGGATGGTGCTCTAGATGGAAGCAGATCCTGTTCCTCATTAATTAATTCAAGTACGCGCTCTAGCCCTCCAAGGCTCTGCATCAGTTCGGCATAGGCACCGATAAGAAATGAAAACGACACGGCAACTATAGCTCCATAGAGCACAAACGCCGCTAGATTGTTTAAAGGAAGTCGCTCCGTTACTACGAGGTGAATTCCGTACCACTGCACCAAAAGGAGTAGCAAATTAAGCATTAGACTTGCGCCCGAGGAGAAGCCTGCGCTGATTGCTGTTCTGCGCTCTCCAGCGCCTAGCACCTCTCTATTTGAAGCGCTAAAGATCTGCGTGGCTGCCTTATGCGCTCCCAGCGCGTCTACGATCTTGGCCCCTGAAAAACACTCCACAACGAACGTGGTCAGTCTCGCTATTGCATTCTGGTAGTGGCGCGAAGCCCCCTTCAGACTCTTTATACAGATAGACGACAGGCCCACTATGCAAAGAATGCTGATAATAATGGCACAGGTCATGCGCCACGACATAAATGCCATCAGCACTGTCCCGCAGAGAACCTGTATTCCGTAGCGTAGAATAACCGAGAGCTTAGTTGAAACAGCCTCCTGAACTAGTGCTGCATCGGAATTAATGCGCGCTGCAAGATCACCTGAACGGTTGCGATCAAAAAAGAGCGCATCACGCCCTATGATCGATCGAAATAGTTGCAGGCGCACATCGGAAAATACCCGCTGTCCAACGATTCCGAATAGGTAGGAGCGAGAGAAGAAGGCCGCTCCCTGAACAATAAAAAGAGCGGCCAGCACCGCTGTCACCCGATCAAGGTGCTCTAACACCCAAGGAAAGAGCTGTGGGTCAAGCGCTCGTCGTAGCAGCTCTGGGAAAACAAGATTAATTGCGCTACCAACAAAGAGCGCCCCTAGGGCGGCGATGAATCTACCCTTATAAGGGGCGACCTGCTTCAGCAGCCGTATAATGGGGCTCCCGTGCTGCGCAGCAGCGTACTTGCTGTCACGCCCTATCAATCGGCTTTTCATTTAAAACGCCTACAACGTAGATTATGTGTAACTAGTCAGAATAAACTAAAAATGATCGTTCACGTTGATGCTCTGTACCAACCCCT
>JAPLFS010000039.1 GCA_026390555.1 Pseudomonadota bacterium | reverse complement strand
CGCTCTAACGGTGAGCGCTATCTCTCGCGAGGAGGTGCTCCAGTTAATAAGACCCTCCGAGGCTGCAATCTTGTTGGCATACGTTATGCCGATATTCGATTGCTCAACGGGGGTAGAGCGTCCCTCGATGATCGCATTGAGATCGCTACACAGTAGCCTCGCCCCAATATCTGCCAGAGAGTCATGTATTGTCTGACAAGTATCAGTTGCAAGAATTGGAACGCTCTGCCGAGAGTAGACCGCCCCCGTATCTAACCCCTCATCCATGCGCATCAGGCATACGCCGGTCTCGTGATCGCCTGAGAGGATTGCACGCTGGATCGGGGCTGCACCCCTCCAGCGAGGAAGCAGAGAGGCGTGAATATTTATACAGCCGTGTTGTGGCAGATCGAGCACAGCTTTAGGAAGGATCTGTCCGAAGGCGATTACAACGCCGACATCAAAGGGGCCTAGCTCTTGAAGGGACTCCAAAAATAATGGCAACTCTTTTTTGAGCGATGTTGGTTGCAGTACCGTTATTTGGTGCTGGAGCGCTAGTTGCTTAATCGGAGATGATTGGATCTTGTCACCCCGCCCAGCAGGCCTATCTGGCTGAGTCACGACAGCTCGTATAGAGACATTCGGCACGGCGAGGAGTGTAGTAAGACTCGGAACTGAGAACTGAGGTGTGCCAAAAAATATAACGTTCATTAAGTCGTGGCGTTAAGCCTCCAGCTCCACATTTTTTTTTGCGCACCACTTCCGAAATAGAACTTTCTTTAATCTACTTAGATGATCGACGAAGAGGGTGCCGTGCAGGTGATCGATCTCATGCTGCAGGGCAAAGGCTAGCAGCTCAATGGCCGCCACCTTATAGAGACGACCAAGTCGATCTTGTGCTTGTACGGTGACACCTTCATGTCGTTTGATGGTGTCACGGTAATCGGGGATACTAAGACAGCCCTCTTCGGAGGAAACTATGCGCGCAGATCTCTCGATAATTTCTGGATTAATCAGTTCAAGTCGGCCCCTATGCAGATGCGCCTCGGGCGATTGCTTGCTAAGAGAGGTGACGAAAGGTGTCTGTATACAGTCGAGCGAAATATCAATAATTGCGATCTGCTCTGAGCGTCCAACCTGAGGAGCCGCCAGTCCAAGACCGTTGGCATCGAGCATGGTCTCATACATATTGTCGAGAAAGGTATGGAGCCCAGCTCCAAATGTGCTGACAGCGCCAGCGGGCGTGCGCAGGACCGGGTCCGGTATGTATTTGAGCTGCAACATGGCCATTCGATTATTAGACCAAAATTAAGGTGTTTTGTCGATGTATTGGAGCCTCTCTTAGTTAATGTATGTCATTTGTCGACCGCGCCCCATTCTGCAATACTATCCCCTATATGGTGGAGATGTCCCTTTCAGAAGCGCAGTTATTCCGGATGCTAATATCCCTATTTGGCAAGGATAATATCGTCTGGAGTATGAGTGTGCGAACGGTATGTGGAGGCCACTACCCACTACTAGAGGATCAGAGTAACGATCAGATTAGGGCTTGGGCAGAGGAGAGCAATTGCCTATTTACCCTGGTTGATGATCAAGATATCCCCAAGATGGTTATCGAGTTCGCCCCGGATTTTAACGCCTACATCGAGCTCCAGCAGATCGAGCGACAGCAACGGTTGCCCGCGCTGCTTAAAGCTTGCGGAATTCAGTACATTACGGTGAGCGTTAAGGAGTTTAAAGAGATGCTTGATTCCACTAGCAACCTCGATCTTATCTCCTTTCTAAAGGATAAATTTGGTATCGAGGAACCCGTCGAACAGGAGGGGGAGTAAACTCAAATATGGCCAATACTCCTAGATCCATATTGGCGGTGCTCGTCATCAGCGCTCTGGGGGGTGTTGTAATCGCCGCCTTAGGAGGGGCAGCGGTAGTGCGATCTAACGTTCAACTGCTCCTGCTTTTTATACTTATTATACCACTTAGCCGGATCTTATACGGGGATATTCGAATACCGCGCGTTCTTTTGCTAGGTGCGCTGCTCGCCACTCTGACAGGGGCGCTTCTGCGAGGTGCAGCAAGCACCATTTCAAATGATACTTTTGTAATAGCGCAGTTAAAGCAGGACAAGCTGCAGGTAGAGTCCAAGATTCTGCGAGATGGAATGCGGCGCTCGGTAAGTAGCATGCCGCTGCTGCGTGTTGGAACTATCGATCGAGCTATCTCTACACGTTTAGACGCCGAGATGGTGCTACTTGATGATAATCACATCAATGGTGTCGTGTGGGGCACACAGCGCTGGGTGAACGTTTCATTACGGGTAGCGCCAGAGATCTCGCTGAACGCACTAAATCCAGCAAGCTATGCGCGCGACTTTCTGACCCGCAATCGAGTCGCTAATTTGCGCGTAATCATAGCTATACCTTTAGTCGGTATGTCCAATGCAACATCCCTTGCAACTTCCGACTTTATCGGAAGGCTCGCCGATGTATGGGGCACATTTCCGAAAGCTTTGCTGGCCGCACAGGAGCAGCCTGACGTTGACGTTGATCTTGAGCAAAAGTTGCGCGTAATGGCTAGGTTAAAAGCAGCCTGGACAAGCCCTGCACATCGGGCCGTGCCGATGTGGATGACGGGGACCTATCATCTTATGCGCGCTGTATCGGGTCTAGAGCTTAGCAGTGGAGAGCTTAAGTGCGCGTTACGCTCCTTTGAAGCCGCGCGCGCGCAGCTTAGACCAACCGATAATCCGGATCTAACCATAGCGATTGAAAACAACCTTGCAATAGCAACGCTCTTGCAAGCAGGGGTCGGGCTAGAGACTAAACAGGCGCGTCGACAGGCTCAAAAGATCTGGCGCAGCACAGCGGCCTATGCAGCCAAAGGCGCGGGCAAAGCTCCTGAGCTTAATGGTGTTCAGGCCGTTTTATCAAACTATGCAGCTTTAATTAATGATAATGAACGCGCTCAACAGCGGAGGTAATATCAGATGAGCAACCTAGATCTCCCGCCAGCGCTTGAGTCTACAGACATGCAGTGGCTTGGTACCCGGCATGTCGGTAAGGTAAGGGATAGTTACGTGCGCGGTGAAGAGCGTGTGCTTATTGCAACCGACCGACTAAGCGCCTTTGATAAGATAATTACCTCCGTCCCGCTCAAGGGACAGGTCCTAACACAGATGGCAGACTTTTGGTTTAAGCGGGTTGCCTCAATCGTTAGTCATCACGTTGTTGCGGTACCAGACCCATGTGTGGTGATAGCACGAGAGGTTCGAATTATTCCGATAGAGGTTGTGGTGCGTGGCTTTCTTGCTGGTAGCGCATGGCGAGATTACAACGCTGGTCGACCGATTAGTGGTGTCACCTTGCCCCCCGGTATGCGTGAGTTTGAACGGTTGTTAGAGCCCGTGGTTACGCCCTCTACGAAGGAGGCGATCGGGAGCCACGATATACCGATCTCTGAGGCCGAGATCGTTAAGCGCGGAATCGTTTCGGCATCGATCTGGGAGGAGGTGCGCACGAAAGCTTTACAGCTCTTCAGATTAGCGTCGCTTGAACTTTCAGAGCGCGGACTTATCTTTGTCGATACAAAGTATGAATTTGGACTGCTTGATGGAAGGGTCGTGCTTGCCGATGAGATCCATACCCTCGACTCATCACGATTCTGGATGGAAGGGAGCTATGAGGCTAAGCTCAGCGCGCAAGAGCCTCCAGAGATGCTTGATAAGGAGCCCATACGCCGTTGGTTAATGGAGCGGGGTTTTCAGGGGGATGGAGCGATCCCAACGCTCAGCGATGAATATCGCCATGAACTGATGAGGCACTATATCCGCAGCTATGAGCTTATTACCGGTACCATCTTTCATGGAGATATGAGTGCGCCAACTCCTAGGATAGAGCGCAATCTAAGCAACTACTTCGGGCTGTAGAACTTGGTTTTGGGTTACCCACTCACGTATACCCCATATTTTGCCGACAGGGTTAGTAGGGTAGCATACCAATTGTGAATAGTTACCCACGAAAAAGGTTCCAATAGATGAAGCAACTGCTCTGGGTGTCACTCGTTATCATGGTGGGTTCCTATATCTCCCTCTCGATAGGGGATCCCGATCTATGGTGGCACATTACGATCGGTCGCTGGATAGTCTCACACCACACAGTTCCTAGAGTTGATTACTGGAACATGTTCAGTGGCGACAAGCTCTGGCGCGCCTATTCTTGGAGCAACGAGGTGCTACTCGCGCTTGTTGATCAATGGGCTGGGGAAAAGGGGCTTCTAATCTTTCAGATCTTGTTAGCATGTAGCTTGGCAGGCACCCTATTTTACATATACGGCAGGATCGCTCGCGATTATTTCGTGGGCAGTCTGCTTGGCATCTACGGTACAGTGGCTTGTTTCAATCATTTTACCCTAAGACCACAGGCGCTCGTATGGATCCTATTCGCAGCTACTATTGGGGTCGCCGATGCGGTGGTTGAGAGGGGTATTTCAAAGAAACGGCTCGCCGTATGCGCCGTGCTTGGCTGCATCTGGGCTAATTCACACCTGACAGCGGTACTCGGATTAGCAGCACTATTTCTCTGGTCCGTTCAGGATACAACGCAGAGAGTTTCTCTTAGGCGTGCAATTATTCTTTCCTTGGCCTTCTTCGCCGGCACATTAATAACCCCCTACTATGGAGGTGAGTGGCTGACATTCATTGCAAAGGGTGGGCACCCTTTGCAGTACAACGTTATCTCTGAGTTTCAGCCCGCAACTATACTGCAGTATTCTACGGTATTTGTGGTGTTACTGGGGGTGCTTCTGGTAGTGGCGTGCCATTCGGGGCGAGCTCTCCCAACGCTTGGACGAATTATGCTCGGTGGTGGCATGACGTTGGCTGGATTGACAGCGTTAAAGTTTCTTCCCTTTGCTGCGATCGCCCTGTGCGCTGTCTTTGCAGTGTGGTGGCGCCAATGTGCTCAGATGGCGGAGGGTTTGGTCGATGATAATGTTGCGGAGGGGTTGAGACAGCTGCGCGCAAAGTTCTTGGGCCTTCAAAATAAAACGGTTGGAGCACTTGCCTTCTTTGTGCTCGTGCTCTCAATCATCAACATCCGTCCATTACTGCAACGCCCGGTTGCAGTTGAGATAATTCCAAAGACGGCAGTAGACTTTATTAATCAGCATAATTTGCCTCATCCGATCTTGAATGAGTTCGGAACTGGTGGGTACCTGATGTACCGCTACAGCACCCCGCAGGGAGATCCGATCCACAAGGTTTCAATCGATGGTAGAACAAACGTCAATGCCCCGGAGGTCTGGGATCTCTACTATAAAAGCCTCACCGGTAAGGCTGGCTGGGAGGGGTATATTGAGAAGGTCCAGCCAAACAGTATCATTTGGAGGCAGGGGAGCCCCCTTACCTCGCTTTTGTTGCTATCACCTGAATGGTGCCGGGTCTTTGCCTCCGGGAGTGAAGATGAGAACTTTGTTGTCTTTATAAAACGAGATGAGTTTAACTCTAGGCGTGCCGAGCTATCGTCGATCGACTGTAGCTAGGTATAATAGAGGCGAGCTCGCATCGAGGGTTGCAATAGGGAACGTTCATATGAGGATAGGAAGCTCTTTGGTGTGGGCAGTATTGGTAATCTGTCTAGCGCTTGCTACATCGTATGCATATGCCGATGGGAAACCTTCTAATGCCAAAGATACAGCGGCCTATTCGTTTAAAGGGTGTCTAGAGAGCGGGGGAGATATTAGCAAAACGAGTCCTCGTCGCTGTACGACCAATGAAGGGGTTACCTTCATTGAGCAGGGGGAGAGCAAAGCACCAAAGTCGTTCTGCAAAGACCTGTGCGGAGATGGCGAATGCGCGGAGATCGTCTGCCTGGCTGAGGGGTGCCCATGTGCTGAAACTAATGCGCGGTGTCCGCAGGACTGCCAGGAATAAATGGCGCTGCAGCAGTTAATTCCAGATGGTACTGATACGACCGGCTCTGTTGCGCGAGCCCCTTAGACCACGCAGAGCATCGTCAGCTATTCCCTGGATCTCTTTAACGGTCATACCGAGCTGCTTGGCGAGATTTTCAAATGTTTCAGGCGTGTCACCTGAAGTAGGAAAGAGAGACGAGATCACTGTAGACTCTATCGTTCCAAGGGTGCTGATCGCCTTCTCAACCTTTATGGCAGCGGCCTTATCATGGGAGCCGGATCTACGGGCGGTAGCTCCAGATCCAGATCTGTCGAGTCTCGAAGTAGTTGTTCGAAGTAGCTGAGAGAGGGATGGATCGGATGATACGAGCTCTACTGCAACCCGTTTAAGGTGAGAGCGTCGCTTGTCCTTAGAGGACGAGCCTGCATCCTTAGATTTCTCGCTGGAACCCACCGCTAATTGCTTCTCTGCTAATTGCTTGTCTGCCAATTGCTTCGAGGGCGCCCTGTTGCGAAGACCCATTATTCCTCCATGGCATCATCGGACTCATTCCTTAACTGTACCAAGCGTCTTGATAGGAAGTCAAACAGGGGGGTAGGGCCATTTAATAGTTGAGCTAAAGGTGCGAAAGCCTTAAAAGCTTCGATAGGCTAAAATACTAGCGCTCACCATATGACTCACCTTACCCCCCTATATCGCACTCTCAGGGCTGCGCGCAGATTGCAGCCCAATATCGCAGCAGAAGGTTGGCGAGATCTAGCCTTTACCCAGCTCCTGATCGAAGCGTGTTCTAACCACGCAGCCGTTTTAAATAATGGATCTTTTCTCGCGCGTGTAGAGCGGCTCTCAGCTCTTTTAGACGGGCGCTCCTCTATCCTTACAGGTGCTGTCACGTTCCTACAAAAAGCAGAGGGAGCTATTCTCAACGATATCTCTGAGTTTGCATTGAACCTGCGTAACGATGCGCTACTCGTTGGTTGGGCGTATCAGATCTGGAATGAACCGGAGCGGGATGCAAGTACCTGGGGAGTAAGTAAACGCGATAAGCAGCAGCCCGAGGGTCTCTCAATAGCCGCAGCGACCCAACTGTTTACCGATGACTATATGGCGCAGTTTCTGCTAGCGCGTTCAGGAAATATTAGTGGAGTTGATCGCGATATCTGCGACCCCGCCTGTGGTACCGGACATATATTAGTGCATGCGTTTCGTACCCTTCGTCGACGTGAGCCAAACGTTTCGTCACTAGAGCTCATACAGCGTCTGTACGGGTTTGATATAGACCCTTATGCGGTAGAGCTGTGTCGCTTGATACTACTGGCTGAGGTTATGCGTGATGGAGATGTAGATGTAGGAGTGCTGTGGAGCTCACTTGAAAGAACAATTAAAACGGTTTCCGCACCACTTGGCAGCCTTGATCGCAATTCAAAAGATGTGCTGCTCGAACGTAATTATGGCTGTATCGTCACAAATCCTCCCTATCTTGGACGGCGTAAACTTACTGGTGAGGTGCGCGAGTTTCTAGATAGTCAATATCCAAGCTGTGCACTCGATCTCTGTGCGGCCTTTATGCAGAGAGTCTTAGAGCTGCTAGCCCCTGGAGGGTTTCTTGGCCTCGTTACGGTAGATAAATGGCTGCGCTTAAAGGGCTACAGGATGCTGCGTAGCGGAGGGCCTGGATTCAAAGGGCTCTATCGAGAGCTAAGTCTCGATACGTTATGCGAGCTCGGTGAGCGCGCATTCGATCCACGGATCGGTCTGCATGACGGCGTTGGAATAGCGTTACTGACCGGGCGCAAGCTTCCGCCACTAGCTGGACACCCATTTCGTTTTATCTCCTGTGCAGATCTGCGCGACTACGAGGCAAAGGTCACTTTTATCGAGCGGCTCTCAAAGCAGCCAGAGGTGCAAGATGAGCATCTCCGTATCGTTATACAGGATAAATTACTCGGAGAGAGCTCGCACGAGATCTTCCTTGAAAGTGCTGGACTTCCCAATACCTTAGTGACCTCTACGCGCCAGGTAAAGCAAGTTGCGCAGGTCGTTATTGGCGTGCAAACCAACGATGATCAACGTTTTGTGCGCTATCACTGGGAGGTCCCCCCAGATCTTACGCGCTGGAAGGTACATGCCAAGGGTGGGGGATACGGCCGTTGGTACGGTCTTAATCGCTTTGTCCTCGATTGGCAGGGCGGCGCGCAGCTTTTTGGCGCTGACTCTAAATCGGGCAGCTCCGTTGTACGGTGGTTTGATCAGCCTGGATGGAGCTACTCCTGGTTCGCTAACGGCTCCCTCGGCCTTAGAAAAAAAGAGGCCGGCTGGAGCTTCGGCAGGGCCGCCTCGAGTGGTTTTTTCTGTGAGGATGAGCGAATAGTTGCTTTTCTTAACTCGCGCTTCGGCTCCCTCTGTGTGCGTCGTATCGGAGGTAAGGTTCAACTCCCAGAGGGTGTTGTACGCAACGTTCCACTCCCTGAGTCGCTTGATGGTATAAGTTTGGAGCTGATTCACGCCGCTGTAGAGATAAAGCAGGCGCTAGTTCGTACCGATCCCAGGGAGGTCTCATTTGTGCCAGATGTAATGCCTGCGCCGTTCGATCTATTACGGCTTGAAGTGTTGCTTAGATTGATTGAGGCGGCCCTTGAGGAGCAGGTCGCACGGTGTATTGGAGTGCGCAGGGGTGCTGAACACAACGTTATGGCGCTGCCGGTTGGATTATATAAGACCTCCTACGGGGTTGGAAGTGAGCGCTTCTGGAGTAGGATTCCGGCACGCTACGCCGCATTGCGTGGAGTGCTCTGTGCAGAGCTTAGAGAGGGCTGCTCCGTTACGGAGAGCTCCGGCGCAGATCTTGCCGCGCTAACTAATAGCCTCACCACTGGAAAAAAGAGAAGGGTAGCCGGAACGCTTAATCCCTCCGATGGGCCCCTTGAGCAGCTGTGTCGTGAGTACTCAATTAATCCGCTAGATGTGCTGCTACTGCTAGAAGAGGGGAGCGTTAGAGATAAAGCTCTTAAGCAGGCGCTATGGAAGCCGCACGTTGAGGTGGCCATATTCGAACGGGTGCTTCGCCAATTGGGCCATATCTGGTGGAGTCAGGCTGAAGGTTCTTTGCGTGTGGTCGCCGGACCCCGCAGTGTGCGTGAACTTGCCGAACTAGTTAGCTCCGAATTGGCTGGCATAGAGCCTGAGCAGATACTAGGCATGTCGGTCGAAAGGTGGTTAATGCGCAAGGCTCCTGCGTGGCAAGATGCGACCTTCTACGGGGTACCTTTACTGACTTATCTGGTGGGGGACACATCGTGCGCAGATCTGGTGTTGCACAGTTGGGAGCACTCAGATATCGCTACGATGTCACAGAGTGGTCTGAACGGTGATAAACGCGAGAGCGTGCAGGAACACTTGTAGTAAGCCAGACATTTCCACCTATAATGCTCCCCTCACCGACCACTGTCTCGCCCCCCAAGATTGTGGCGTTAGCGTAGATCACAACCCCCTGTTCAATCGTCGGGTGCCGTTTTTTATTCGCCAGTGATTTATCAACGCTGAGCGCCCCAAGGGTAACACCTTGGTAGATCTTTACGTTATCGTGGATCACGGTCGTCTCACCTATAACGATGCCAGTCCCATGATCGATAACGAAGGAACGTCCGATCGTTGCTCCTGGATGAATATCCACACCAGCTAATCTATGAGCGTGCTCGCTTAACATTCTAGGTACGGTGCGGACCCCCTGTTTAAGTAGCCAATTGGCGATGCGATATACGGCGATAGCGAGGAAGCCTGGATAGGCGATAATGACCTCGTCGATACTTTGTGCCGCTGGATCGCCTGCATAGATAGCCTGCGCGTCCTCCTTGATGATCGTATGCAGCGTTGGCAGCGCTGTAATAAAGTTATCTACGAGTGTTCCAGTTGATTCCGGCCTGAGTACCGGCTCTGTAAGCTCTGCGAGTAGGCGCGTACTCTCTTGCACTAGTGGTCTCAGGGTTTCAGGGGAGAGTGCTGGCACCTTGGATAGTTGCGGGAAGAGAGCCCCCAATGTGGCTTCTATAAATGGGGCTACACAGCCACTTGGTGGTACTGTCCCAGAGCAGCTCTTTCGTAGCTCAAAGAGGGTCTGAACGGTCTGGTTTATATCGTATGTCATCGTGGACTCCCTAGCGGTTTACTCCTGTCCCTAAACTATCTAGAGTTCAGTTACCTATGAACTCTCTTATCATCCTACCATTCGAGTGTGTAGATACGACCTGCGCAGTTCTGCAAAATAATAGGGCGTCTTATGCCTTTGGTACACATGGTATTCGGGTAGGGCAGACGCTTAGGGTCGCTGTAATGGGTGGATTGCGTGGCACGGGGCTCGTTACAGAGAGCTCCGCAGAGCGGGTTGTGCTTACCATTGAGCTCTCTAAGGCTGCTATTCGGCACCGTTCGGTCGATCTCATCGTAGGGGTCTCTAGGCCGCAAACGGTAAAGAAGGTTATTCAGGCGGCGGTAATGCTAGGCGTTCGTTCGCTGCACTTTGTTAGTAGTGAGCAGGGGGAGAAGAGCTATCTGCAATCAACGGCGCTTGAGCCAGAGGGTATTGAGGAGGAGACCATCAAGGCGCTTGAACAGGTTTGGGATAGTAGGGTGCCTGAAATATGCGTTCATAGGTCGTTTGAGTACTTTTTGAAAAATAGGTTAAGCGCAATCGCACCTTCTGAAGCATCACTTCGCATCGTCGCACATCCAAATGGAAAGGAGCTGAATTTAGAGCAACACCATAGCAGCAACACCGCTGCCGTGGTTGCGATAGGTCCGGAACGGGGCTGGAGCAGTAGAGAGATCGAGCTGCTTGAGGCGCAGGGGTTCAGGCTAACAGGGCTCGGAGAGCGGGTCTTGCGCGTTGAGGTAGCACTTACCTTTCTGCTTGGGCAACTGGAGCTCTTGCTCCCAACGGCATAAGGGCGGACGCCTAATAGAAACATATTGAAATCATGCTCTTAGATAGCGATTCCGACCTGTTTTAGATATACAGATAAAAACGCGCCAGGAAATTCTTATATCTGCCGATGCTATAGACAGTAGAGAGGTGGCAACAGCTTGGTCTGATAAAGTTCAGAAAAGTTGAGCGCTCTTATGGATGCTCGATAACGGGGAAAGCTATGTTTCAGAAAAACAACTTTGTGCGGGGACGACGACGGAGATCTGATGCAATTGTGCAGAAGTTCTTTATTCTCATCGGCGTGTTCTTTATCGGTATTCTTGGCATAGCTGCCTATCTGCACCTCTCAAGTGGGCAGGGAGATGCCGCCAACATAGCGATGCAACCTGCAGCACCTATTGATGATGGATTAATTGAAGTTATTATCCCTATCAATAACATCACCCCGGGCACAGGATTTCAACCACAGATGTTTCGTAAAGTTAGAAAACCGGAGGTGGTTGTAGGCCCAGAGACGGTGCGCTCATTTGAAGATTTAAAGGGCATGTATGCCAAGGGTGTTCTGGTTGCCAATAATTTAGTTAATAGAGAGTTCATTACTAATCTACAACCGGTTAATGCCCTGACCGCCACTATTCCCTCTGGGTATCGTGCGATAGCAATCGCGGTAAATGCAACCAGTAGCGTTGAGGGCTGGGCCCAGGGCGGTGCGCGCGTCGATGTGGTTTGGGTAACTGATTTTACCGGTAGAAATATAGCCACTACTATTGCACACAATGTAAAGGTACTTTCTGCTAATAGACGAACTGAGGTTGGACCGGTAAATGCAAAGGGTAAACCAGGGGCACGAGCCCAACAGCCTGAAGAGGCTATTCCACCTACCGTTACCCTAATGTTAACCCTGCAGGATGCTATGAAGGTCAGGCTTGCAGCGTTGAATGGAGAGCTTTCATTAGTCCTGCGTGGAATTGATGATACCGGTGGGGTTGTAACGAGCGGAATTATCAACGAGACGATGCTCTATAGCGATGGTACGGATGGTCAGAAGCTCGCACCGCGCCAGGAATTAATATCGGTTAGGGTAAAGGATCCTAAGACCGGTAAAGAGGAGCTGATGAAGTTCCAATATGGGCATAGAGTCTATAATTAGTGGAGCTGTCCACATCTTAATCTTAGCGCTGCCGCACCGCAGCTTCCTCAATAATAAGATCGGCGCGACCACCGTCCAGGGTTGCTTTAACACCAAGCGCTATCGTTGCATTATAGCGGCCATGCCCGAACGGTAGTCCCATCACTATCGGCTTGCCGAGCGGCACAAGCCGTTCGATGAATACATCGGTGGCGCTCTGCTTGCGCTCCTGATCATGAGGACTGTAGGCGCAGTTAATACATTGACCCAGGGCAAAGCCAGCGACACCATCGAAGGCACCAATTGAGATCATCTGTGTCAAAAGCCGATCGAGACGAAACGGTGTAACGCCGATATCCTCAAAGAAAAAGATCTTGCCCTTAAGAGAGGGCATAAAGGGGGTTCCGATTAGTGACGCCACTATCGAGAGGTTTCCTCCAACGAGTTGCGCTGTTACTCGGCCCTTTCTAAGAGGTCTTACGGTAGCGCTCGTTTCTGGATAACCTGTCAGGATAGAGCCGAGCGAGCTCTCGGCTCCCTGCATAGTTTCAATTAAGCGACTCCAGGTGAAAACAGGGCAATCTGATTCACAGAGCGATTGTGGTAGTGGGCCGTGCAGGGTTGGAATATTAGACTCAACTAGTGCGCCGCATAGGAGCGAGGTTATATCGCTACAACCAACCACTATCTTGGGGGTGGCTCGTAGAGCAGCGAAGTCAACTCCGTGCAGGAGCCGCCCCATACCGTAGCCCCCTCTGATAGCGATAATAGCCCGGCTTTTTTTCGAGCGTATGGCGGTATTAAGGTCCCTAAGTCGTTGCGTATCGGAGCCAGCGAGAAAGCCAACCTTCTCGGCGATATGCTTGCCTAGCTCAACTTTAAAGCCCCGCTCTTCAAAGGCAGATTTAGCGCGCGCAATTACACCTGGATCTATAGGTGGACTAGCAGGGGCGATAATGGAGATAGTATCTCCGGCACAGAGACGTAGGGGGCGAACGAGCCTTTTAATAGTACGGGGTTGAACGAGAACCATAGCGCCATATTGTGCGTTGGTAGTGAAAAATGGGCAATAGGATCGATCGCAGGACTATTCTATAGTTGGGCCAAGGGCGCAGTATGTAAAGCTGCTACTATAAGGCGAAGCGCTCGGATCAGCTCCGTGCAAAAAGCACCTCCGATAAGTATTAACGTATACAAAGGTAAAACATGGTGAATAGTTACGCTTTGGTAGGTATCGTGTCGGCCGTACTTATTTCAGGGTGCTCTTTGCGCCGATCCGATCAAGAGGGGGTTCAATCGGAGGGGTTAAGCCCAACTGAGTGGGCAAGCCTCAGTCAACCCGGACCATCACATAACCTACTCAATTTATTTGCTGGGTCCTGGAACGTTACTATAAAGTTTTGGAGCTCGCCGGATGGTGAGCCACAGGAATCTAGGGGCAGCTCTCAGCTCTCATGGATACTTGGGGGACGATTTTTAAAAGAGGACTTCGATGGAGAGGCGCTTGGTGAGCGCTACCAGGGACTAGGTATCTTCGGATACGATAGTGGTGCGAGGCTCTTTACAACCGTTTGGCTCGATTCACTAAATACCGCACTGGCGCTCCAGAAGGGGCACTACCTCGCTGAACAGAATAAATTTGAACTTACAGGAGAGGTGTACGACCCACTTTTAGGCCGCACAAAGACTACCCGTTCAGCGATCAGGGTGATCTCGCACGATAGCTACGAGCTCACCATGACAGATACGGCGCCGAACGGCGCTGAGTTCAGATCGCTTGAGATCCGCTATGCGCGCAAGAGCTGATGCTCCTGTTTCTCAAGCTATGATGTCCAGAGTTGCACCGATCATGCTCTGTCCAACTCTGACCACCTGTGTCGAGGCCTCAACCAGCCTCAGATCCGCCTGTAGATCGATAGCCGCCTCCAAGTTACCCCCTGCAGGGTACATGGTGGGCGCACTTATGACCCGAGTAGCGTTCTGAGTCGCCTGGGCGAGACCCGTCTTAATGCCGTCAAGTCCGGCAAGTAAAATAGATTTCACACTGGGAGGGTCGGCAGCTTTTCCTTAAACTTTACATTCTGAGCCGTTTTTATCAGTAACTATTCACCCATTACTAAAGGGTGTACGATTACCGTGAGTTATATGGGAGCTTAATGGGATGAATTATCAGAATATAGCGGCAGCTTGTATGGCGGCGTTCCTCATTATCTGTCCCAATGTAGCTAACAGCGCACCGACAGTGGCACCAGGGGTCCAATCTGGGGATATAGTCCTTGAGGATACAAAACAGCAAAGAACCGATATTCGTGCAAAGGGAAGGGAGGAGGTCGCTCGCTGGCTGGGCTCGCTTCAGCAAACAGTTGCGGCAAAGGGGCTAGGAACGATTGAGGAGATCGGAGACTCCGGAGTAACCTACCTGGCAGTTTTCTACCTCTACTGCTCCGTAAAGCTTGGCCCCTGTCCATTTATTTTAGATACCATACTGCAGGCCGATCTAACCTCAGCGCTCAAAGATGGAGAGGCGGAGTGTCCCACCATGAACAGATTTTGGAGGAGCTGGCTTGCTGGGGATTTTGAGCAGTTAGTTAAGTACAAGATCTCGGTGGCTAATGGAGCCGCCCTTGCGACCTTTAATACTCAGCACAGAGTTCGCTACGTAAGATGTAAGGAGACCGTGGCTGCTAGCATCAAGGAGCGGACGGATTCAGCTAGCCGCTATCAAGTTGATGATAATATAGCGCAGAGCATCGAGCGCAGCGCTAAGGTGTTGCAAGGGATCTGGGATAAGCAGATCGATATCTTTGACGGGGTTCAGATCGATTAAGTGTGTGGGTCAAGTTTTTGACCATTTTTGACCGTATCCCGCAGCCCTTATAACGGTAAGCGCCAGCATCCTTTGCCAGATTATAGTTCTAACCACCTGAACACTTGGGTGAATCATTACCCAGCCAAGCCTCATCTGAAGATGGCTACTTAAAGGTGTGCCAAAAATTATGGCACGTCGTTTGCTCCCTTAATTATAGGGAGTGACACTTACATGACACACCAAGGCTCCTAACGTGCTGATAGCGTTCGGAAATAAAAAGAAACGGGGGATTGGAATGAAAGAGAGATTGTCTTTACGGGGTGATCGCTTACGGGGTAGTCGTACTGCCGATGGAGCCCCACAGGTCAACAGGTCACTGGTTATAGGATTATGTGGCTCGTGTTTACTCGTTATTTTTGGGGCATCTCTTGGAGGACGACCACTTACCTTTGTTAGTTTTGAGGGGCTGCTGCTCGTTCTGGGAGGCACAATAGCTTCGACGCTTGTGCAGTTCTCGATACTCGATGTTCGTAACGCATTGCGAGCCGTTAAGGCAGTTCTATTTCAACACCAAGATTCTCCAACAGATCGAATGAAGCTGCTTATAAGACTCTCACGCCAGGTTAAGGCAGATGGGATGCTTGTGCTTGAAGATCAGGCTGCCCGTACTACCGATACCTTTCTTTGTCTGGGACTGCAATTGACCGTTGATGGTCAGGAACCAGCTGATATAGCGCGTATCTTACAGACCGAGATGAAAACATCAAACGATCAGGCATGGCGCTCGGTTCAGGTTTTCGAAACGATGGGCAATTTTGCACCTGCTATGGGGCTGATTGGAACCTTAATCGGACTTATTCAGATGCTTGGCTCCCTGCAAGAGGCAGCTACTATCGGACCAGCGATGTCGTTGGCCCTAGTTGCCACCCTATACGGATCGGTCGCAGCTAATCTGTTCTTCTTTCCGCTTGCCGGAAAATTGCGAGGGCTAGCGCAGGAGCGAGAGCAGACAAAGGATATCACAATTGAGGGGCTTTTGAGCGTAGCGCGCGCAGAGAGTCCGATCTTGCTTGAACAGCGCTTGCAGAGCTTTGTGGTGCTAGCTGCTAACCACTAAGCGTTCGAGTACAGAGGGGTAAGTATGAAGGACATCGGATGTGATCGCAGAATTTTACGGGCTTTTTACACGCAGTATGTGGCCGTATTGCTAATTCTCTTGACCTTTTCTATCGCAGCATTTCAGAGGGCAACGCTAACGGCGCCTAAAGCACAGGGCGTAATACTTGGAGTCAGTCCTGAGGAGGAGATCGGAACGCTGTCTATCCATAATCTATTCTTAGCGAGCGGAGAGATATCCTCTGATAATAGGCAGCTTAAGGCCGTTGCGGCTGTACTGCAGAATCACGATGTTAACGCGCAGATCTCTCTCTCAACTTCCAGAGAGCAGCTTGAGAGCGATCCTGCAGTGCTATCTCAGCTACTAACTCGTGCGCACCTGATCGAAGATTTTCTTATTCGTGAAGCGGTCTCAACGCAGACCTTTAAGATCTCCATTAAGACAGATACCAGTACAGGAGCGGAGCTGATAATCACCTTCTCAAAAGACAATGAGGCGCCCCATGAACCAGTATAGTAGTGAGGCTTCTCGATATGCTGCTTCAACATCACCCGGTTCGGTAGTGTGGTTTATTAGCTTTGGCGATCTTTTGACACTACTACTCTGTTTCTTCCTCGTTCTGACACCCTGGGATGGGCTCTCACGTATGCCGCAAGAGCTTGAATACCAGCAGGTTAAGCAACAAAAGAGCGTTGCTACAACGCTTGGCATCCCCCTTGCTCCAGTAGCTTCTACGGGCAGATCCGAATTGCTTGCTGAGATCCCGTTGTACGCAGAGCAGGTAATAGAGATGAGCACAATTTCGAAGGCGATGTTGTTGGCCACCATAGAACAGGAGCTTGAGCCACACACTAATAGCAGCACAGCGGTGCTGACTATTGTGTTGTGTAGCCCGGAGATTAATCGAGAGCAGCTCTTAAGGCAGCTCCTACCTCTGGTGCAGGGCCCAGAGTTTCGGGGCTTTAGGCTGGAGGTTGAGCTGACACATAGTTGTGAAGCAGGAAGGATTTTTAGGCCGGTGACCGCAAAAGTTATAGGGGCACTACGAGTAGAACGGACGTAGTCATAAATTATGAGCAAGCAAGAGCAAGAGTCACAAAATAAACAGGACCAAACGCCGACTACTGCACGCAGTCGTAAGGGTGTGATGGCGGCCTCTGGTGTTGGAGCATTGCTGCTTATTACCGGAGTGCCAGCTGGATACTATATGTTTAGGGGTGAGGCTCCCAAGGTTGAGGAGGTGTCTGTAGAGCTACCTGAGCAGTCACACGGAAAGCTGGAAGGTGCTAATGATACCGTTGAACTTGAAGAGGGGGAGGAGGCGTTGGGAGCTATAGTTCCCCTAGAGACATTTTTACTTAATTTATCAGGTGGCAAGTACATTCGTGTGCAGATGCAGCTTGAGTTTGAGGGGCTAGATGTTCCTTCCCGTCTATATACCCGCATGGTTCCTATTCGAGATGGTATAATTTCGTACATTACACGACAGAGCTCGGATGATCTTAATACTATCAAGGGAAAAGATAGCCTTAAGATCTCTATTCGCAAGCTCATTAACGATGCGCTACATAAAGAAGATGTTCGGCGGGTGTATTTTACTCAATTTGTGATTCAGTAGGGTTAATATGAGTCAAGTTTTATCACAAGAAGAGATTAATTCACTCCTACGAGGGCTCTCTGAGGGTGATATCGAAGAGGATAGTGTTGCGCAGAATGCGCAGAGCAACGCTAAAAAATTCGATCTAGCCAATCAGGAGCGCATTATTCGCGGGCGTATGCCGACCCTTGAGTTGGTCTATGATCGCTTTGCGCGACAGTTCCGCACTAATCTCACTAAATTTCTGGGGCGCAGCTGCTTCACCAGCGTTGGTGCTATCGAGATGGTCAAATTTGGCTCCTTTATGAAGAAGTTGCCACTGCCTTCTTCTATGCATGTAATAAAGATGTCACCCCTACAGGGACAGGCCATGGTTATTGTATCGGCGCCCTTAGTTTTTGGCATTATCGACGGCTTGTTTGGAGGTCGAGGACAGGGACAAGTTAAGGTTGAGGGGCGCGATTATACTCCGATTGAGACCCGTCTGATCTCGAAGGTTGTTACGATCGCACTTGAGGTACTCAAAGAGGCGTGGGCTCCCATTCATCCGATCGACTTTGAATACGTGCGTTCGGAATGTAATCCATTTGCTGTAACCATTGCCCCACCATCGGATATCGTAGTTGCCGTTTCGCTTGAGATCGAGCTTGAGCAGGAATGCACTCAGCTCACAATATGCATGCCTTACGCGACGCTGGAGCCCCTTAAAGCAAAATTAACAACGGGGTTTCAGAGCACGCGCCTTGAGGTCGATGGAGAATCAGTTAAGCGTATGCAGGAGAATATTAAACAGACGCTCTGCTCAGTCAGTGTGCAGCTCGCTCGTGGTAGCGTAAAGACCCGCGAGTGGTTAGCCCTCGGCGTAGGGGATGTCATAACGCTGGAAACAAATCCAGCCGAAGAGGCGCGTATCATGATAGAGGGCATACCTAAGTTTTATGGATTTGTCGGTAGTAGTAGGGGGAATCGTGCGATTCGTATTACGCGCGAGATCTCTAAACATGATCTAATTAACATTCGAAACAGAGAGGAGCTGATCCGAAATGGTGGATAATGAGATTGAGCAGGGACTGGAGAGTGTAGCCAAGGCGGCAACTGATGTGGCAGAGGCTGCTAGCGCCGTAACTCCCAAGAAGAATATCGGACGAACACTTGAATTTATTCTAGATGTGTCGCTACACGTAACGGTTGAGGTGGGACGCTCGCGTATGACTATCCATGATCTGCTCCAATTAGGGCAGGGATCGGTTGTTGAGCTTGAAAAGCTTGCAGGAGAGCCACTTGATATTTATATCAACGGCAAGCCGGTTGCGCGTGGAGAGGCCGTTATCGTTAATGAGAAGTTCGGTGTGCGACTTACAGATATCGTATCTCCAGAGGATCGAATCGAGGGCCTACAACAGACGGCGGTATAAGATATGAAGTTAAGTAGTGTTAGCAGCATAATCAGAACGTTCCTTGTACTTGGGTATGTTCTATATCCGCAGCTTGTATCGGCTGAGATGACAGGCACTTTGAGTAGTATGACACCGAGCGCAGAGCCTTTTAGTATGACCGAGTCACTTGTCAGAATGATCGGTGGTTTGTTTCTCTGTATGGGTGTTTTCGGCGGTGGTATTCATCTCTATAAGAAGTTCCTCGCCAAGACTAGCGGTGGTTTACGACGTCGTATGACGGTTATAGAGCGCTTACCAGTTGGTCAAAAAAGCTCCTTAGTGTTAGTCGCCCTAGATGGCAGGGAGTTTCTAATCGCCACTGGCCCCGATGCTACAACGGTGCTCAATCCGGCACATAGTAACGAGCGCTGCTTTGAAGAGTCCTTTGAGAAGCTTTACGCACAGCAGGGGGAGTGTAATGCGCAGTAAGGGTGTTTTTAATAGAGGATGGATGTTGCTACTTGCGGTTGCATGCATTGGAGCACCGCAGTTGGTATTTGCGCAGCAAGGGGCTTTGCCGGATCTCTCGATCTCAATAGGCGGAAACGAGCTAGCTGGTAATGGCACCGTTGCAAGTAGTTTGAAGATAGTACTACTCCTAACGGCGTTGTCATTTGCACCGGCGATGATCCTGTGTATGACCTGTTTCACTAGGATCGCTGTGGTTCTCGGTATGACCCGTACGGCGGTGGGTACGGCGTCTCTGCCACCGAATTCGGTTATTACGGGGCTCGCACTCTTTCTAACGATAGCCATCATGGGCCCCATCTTTGAAAAAAGCTATGAAGATGGAATCCGTCCCTATATGGAGGGGCAGATGGAGCAGGGGGAGGCGCTTAAGAAGGCGGCAGCACCTCTAAAAAACTTTCTAGTGAAGCATGCGCGCGAGAAGGATCTGGCGCTCTTCGTTCAGATAACGCGCGCTGAGATGCCTAAAGATCCGAGCGATGTGCCGTTCTTTGTCGCGGTTCCTGGATTTATTTTAAGCGAGCTTAACACGGCCTTTCAGATCGGGTTTTTAATTGCGCTGCCGTTTCTAGTGCTTGATATGGTGGTCTCATCGGTATTGACCTCGATGAGTATGATCACGTTGCCTCCGGTTGTTATCTCGTTGCCACTTAAATTAATGTTGTTTGTAATAGTTGATGGCTGGCATCTGATTATTAGCTCACTTGTAAAGACCTATAACGTGGAGTGACGACGCTATGAACATCGACGACTACCTAAGACTTGGGCAGATAGCTATAGAGACAGCTCTTTATACCTGTGCGCCGATTTTGTTGTTTGGGCTAGTAGCAGGACTACTTGTTAGTATCTTCCAGGCAGCCACGCAGATTAACGATCCAGCTCTGGCGTTTATCCCAAAGATTGCAGCGGCCATTATTGGTATGATCCTCTTCGGGCACTTTATGATTAATCGTATCGCAGGATTCACGGTCTACGCTATTAGTCAGATCGCTAACCTGACTCCGCGTTAAAGAGAAGAAAAAGGGGGGAGTTAGATGGATTCTGCGAGCCTCTTTACGATTCCACAGCTCATGCTGGAACGACTCGATGTTGGCTGGACATTCCTGCTTCTACTAACGCGCTATACGATCTTTATGATGCTCGCACCTGGCCTTGGGGGAGGTATGACTGGGATAACCGTTAGGTATCCAGCGGCGGTTGTTCTGGCGCTGGCAACCCTTAACCCTGCACAAGCGGTCGCGGTTCCGGTTGATATGGGGTTACTTGCCGCACAATTGATCTCTGAGGTCCTACTTGGCACCGTAGTTGCGCTTATTCCATTGACTATAGTAGCAGGAGCACAGACGGCTGGACACCTGGCTAGCAGCACGATGGGTCTCAATGCAGCGCAGTTAATTGACCCCACTACTTCCGTAGCACTACCGGATCTGGCGCGTATCTATTCCGATCTATCTATCGTTGTATTTCTCCTGGTTGGTGGGCATTACCTAGTAATATCTGAGCTTGCAGGGCTTGAGCAGACGATTAGGCCCGGTAGCTTCATTCTTAGCGCAAGCGGGCTTGAGACCCTTATTTCTCAGAGTGCCCGTATCTTTCAGATCGGGTGTCTGATAGCGGCGCCGGTTATCGTAGCACTTCTATTAACGAACTTCGTGATGGGACTAATCTCAAAGGCGGTGCCCACCATTAATATCTTTATTATCAGCTTTCCCCTAACAATAGCGATCGGCCTTATGATCTCAATGATTGCGCTACCTGAGGTAATTCACTTTATGGGGCAGGAGTTTACTAGGCTTGAGGGCGTCATGAGTCAGGCGCTGCACTAGGATTGTTATTGCGGTTCCTCACCGATAAGTGTGGGTACATTAGATGGAAAACCCCTGCGCGGGAACGTGAACCGCTTCCCGTTACCTGCTCCCGCTTGGGTACCGGGTAACCCTTAAAAACCAGCTTTGACAGCATGGCCGCCAAGCTGCTCAAAAGACTCGTAGGAACCCTAATTTGACACAGTTATCCTCATAACTAGCTGAGTTTATAATAACAACATCAGGCATGCTCCTTGCTCCCAGTCCTCAAGGATTACACCTCTGCGCCAATTACATGGCGCTTTGCGAGTGAGAACAGAGTGAGCGTAATCGGATTAAGCAGAATAACTAGCAGAGTAACAGGCAGAGTAACTAGCGATGGCCAACGACACCCTACCTGAACAACGGACCGAGTTACCAACCGAGCGACGCTTGGCAGAGGTCAGGCGATCAGGCGCTATCTTTCACTCGACTGACCTTGAGCACATGGTTGTTCTTATCACTGGATTCCTTGTTGTTAGCGCCTCATGGAACGCGCTCTATGCCGACATGAAGTTTGTATTGATACGCTCCTTCGCCATGATTGAAGATCGGGGGGAGCTACAGGTTAACGATCTTGTAAGCGGATTTATTCGGCTGGTAGGGCTACTCGGTTTAGATCTACTGATCATCACCGGCAGTGTAGCTGTTATCGCAGTCCTATCAGTGATGTTGCAGACCAACTGGAATCGACGGGACAAATGGATCAAGTTCCGCTGGGACTTTCTCAATCCATTAAAGGGAATAAAACGCATCATCTCAATAAATGGGTTTATCAACGTATTTAAAGCGGTCATGAAGCTCGCATTGGTAATCCCGATCGGTTACTGGGCGTTGCAGGGATTCGCCCCTCAGATGGTGCGACTAATTCACATGTCGATCCCCGACGTGCTTAGTTTGACTGGGGATGCAATTGGAACCGTCTTCTGGAAGATTATGTATGTCCTGGCAGCGCTGACCGCTATCGACATCATGTGGGGAAAGTTTCAGTGGCTCCGTCAGAACAAGATGACCAAGGAGGAGGTCAAGAACGAGCGCAAGGCGGTGGAGGGAGACGAAACCATGCGCCGCAAGATGATAGCTAAGGGTATGCAACGCCTCGTTCAAAAGCTAAAAACCGCTGTGCCCAAGGCTGATGTAATTATCACCAACCCGACCCACTACGCGATTGCTATTAAGTACGATCGACAGAGGTTTGCAGCACCGATCGTTATAGCAAAGGGGACTGACTTTATCGCCCAGAGAATTAGGGAGATCGGCAAGGAGCACAACATTCCGATCCTTGAGCGCAAGGCTCTCGCGCGAGCGCTTTATTCCTCAACTGAGGTAGGTAGTGAGGTTCCACGTGACCTCTTCAGGGCAGTAGCGGAAGTACTGGCGTATGTTTATCGACAGAAGAGCCAACGTAGTCGGCCACAGGTTACAAAGTAGGGAACAATAAAATATGGCAACGGCGACAACTACTAGCACAGCGCTCAAGGGAATTAATATAAGCAATTTGTTCATTCCGATCGCACTGATCGGAATCCTTGCAATCCTGATCTTTCCGCTACCAACGGCTGTCCTTGATGTATGTATTGCGATTAATATCACCGTTTCGTTGATAATCCTCTTTACCTCCCTGTACGTCGATCGTCCCCTGATGTTCTCATCCTTTCCAGCGGTGCTACTCGTGACGACCCTCTTTCGGTTGTCCATGAACGTAGCATCAACCCGTCTAATTCTGCTTAACGGAAATACCGGAATGGATGCGGCTGGTAACGTAATTCAGGCCTTTGGACAGTTCGTCGTAGGAGGGAATTACGTTATAGGAATCGTGATGTTTATCTGTATTAACCTGGTTAACTTAAAGGTGTTGACCAAAGGTTCTTCGCGTATCGCTGAGGTAGCAGCCCGCTTTACCCTGGACGCTATGCCTGGTAAGCAGATGGCGATCGACTCAGACCTGAATATCGGACTGATTACGGATAAAGAGGCGCGCGTCCGGCGTAAGGAGTTATCTCAGGAGGCTGAGTTTTATGGGGCGATGGACGGAGCTGCGAAATTCGTTGCAGGGGACGCTATCGCCGCACTTTTCCTGGTCGGCATTAACGTCGTAGGCGGACTATTTATCGGTATCGTACAACACGATATGGGGTGGAAGGACGCGGCTCAAACCTACACTATCCTAACGATAGGTGAGGGACTTGTAGCGCAGTTACCATCAATCATTATCTCTGCGGCATCCGGTTTAATCGTTGCGCGCGCCGCATCTGGCAACGATCTAGGGAGTGAGGTGCTCTCACAATTAGGACAGAATGCGCGACCACTCTTCCTTACCTCAGCGGTGGCGATGGGTATGGCGATACTTCCGGGTCTGCCATTCCTGCCGTTCATGCTTCTTGGTTTGGGTGCGGGGGCTTTGGCCATGATTAAGAGGCGTGCAGCAGAGGAGATTAGGCTTAAAAATGAGGCCGAGGAGCGGACAAAGGTTGGAGAAGTAACCGGACCAAAACCTGGCAGTACCGAGGAGGTTACCGGACTGCTCGCTGTTGATACCCTTGAGCTAGAGGTTGGTTTCGAACTTGTTCAGATCGTAGAGGCTGGGGAACTAGTAGAGCGTATTCGCTCTATTCGTAGACAGTTTGCGCTCGATTACGGCTTTATCGTTCCGCCGATACATATTCGGGATAACGTTCGTATCAAATCGAATGAATATCGCTTTATGCTTAAGGGGACTATGGTCGGTTCGGGAACCCTTAAGCCGCACCATCTCTTGGCGATGGATCCTGGTAACGTTACCTCACCTGTTCCTGGCACGCCGACGAAAGAGCCCTCATTTGGTCTTGATGCTCTCTGGATTCCTGATGTCGAAAAGGAGCGTGCACAGTTCTCCGGCTATACGGTTGTTGACCTATCGACCGTTGTTACAACCCATATTACGGAACTTGTTCGCTCACATATGTATGAGCTGCTCGGTCGTCAGGAGGTTCAGCACCTGATTGATAACCTACAAAAGCAGGCTCCTAAGGCGGTAGAGGAGCTGATTCCTAACGTTTTAACGATCGGTGGTGTGCAGCAGGTGCTGGCCCTGCTGCTGCGCGAGCAGGTTAGTATTAGAGATCTTAAATCGATCATTGAGACCTTGGCGGATTGGGCCCCGAACGTAAAGAGCCCTGAGAAGTTAGCTGAATTTGTACGCCGCAAGTTTGCGCGAGCTATTACAACCAAGTATTCAACCCCTGAGGGTGTCTTGCCATTGGTCAGTCTCGCTCCCGCACTTGAGCGCACGATGGGGGAGGCTTTGCAGCAGACGGATGAGGGGTCATTTCTGGCGCTGGAGCCGGGCTCTGCCCAAATTATTATCAATAAGTTGGCACGCGCCGCCGAAAAGTTTGGGGAGATCGGGCAATCTCCTGTTCTGCTTGCACCGGGGCACCTAAGGGCCGCCGTATTTAACTTTGTTGATCGCTTCGCTCCCGGATACGCCGTAATCAGTCACCACGAGATTGCGGCCAACACTAAGGTTCAATCGCTCGGGGTGGTTGGAATTTCAGAGTAGGAGTAGGACAGTGACAATATCGCAACTACTTGAATTGTAAAGAAAAATAACTAGAGCGAGCTCTTTAAAAAGAATAGCGAGCCAGAATCGGAGGTATATGAATCAAAACAGGGAGCATAAAAGCGTGGATCGGCTTAACGACGTAAGGAAAACAGCTGTGAGTAGCAACGAATCTCTTAAGAAAGACCAGGCAGTTACACGGGTACTAAGCTTTACGAGTGGAAAGGGGGGAGTTGGAAAGACCCATTCCGTGACTAACGTAGGTATCGCG
>JAPLFS010000038.1 GCA_026390555.1 Pseudomonadota bacterium | reverse complement strand
TTGCAACGGCAGAGGTTATCGATCCAAGTAAGTTCGGCACATTAACGCGTGTCGTTTTTGGGGCGAGTGTACGCATAGAGGATATCGACTCAGGAGATCAACGCTTTATCAGCATCTTCGGTTCCGAGGAATCCGATATCGAGAAGGGCTGGATCTCGTTTGAAGCCCCCTTAGGTAAGGCCCTGATAGGAAAAGAGATCGGGGATATCGCCAAGGTTGTACTGCCTGGAGGAGATCGTGAGTACGAGATCCTAGAGATTAGCGTGCAGTATGAGGAGACGGTCGAAGAGACAACGGCAGGGAAGCCGTAGCACTTTAATGTCCTCTTTGTCTTATATGTGCTAGCCTGCGCGCGTGATTGCCCAAGAAAGTATCGAACGCGTTAAAGCAGATTCAAATATCGTTGATGTCGTTTCAGAGACGGTAAAGCTGCGTCGTGCCGGCATGTATTACTCCGGACTCTGCCCGTTCCATTCGGAGCGCTCGCCCTCATTCTTCGTACGTGATTCCTCAAACAGCTACATCTGTTACGGATGCGGAGCATCGGGAAACGTGATCTCATTCGTAATGGCGAATAGTGCCATGACATTTCCCGATGCAGTTGAGTACCTGGCGGGACGTTTCGGAATTGAGCTGAAGTACGATAACGCTAAAACCGCTGCCCCAGCGGTCGACCGAGAGAAGCTCTATAGCGTTTGTAGCGCAGCACACCTATTTTTTCGAAGATCCCTAATGCAGGTAAAGGGCGGTGTTGGAGAGTTCGCACAGGTAGGGACCTACCTAAAGAAACGGGGACTGACGGCTGATGCTATCAACGCCTTCGGGATCGGATACGGACCTAATCAACGCAGCCTACTAGTGCAGGCCTTAAAGCAAGCAGGGTTCGATGAAGAGACCCTCTTACTCTCTGGGCTCGTTCGTCGTAGCGCCAGCGGAGATCTGTACGAACTCTTTCGTGGGCGTCTGATCTTTCCGATCTTTGTTGATGCTAAGCGCATCGCTGGTTTCGGTGGGCGCGTTATTCCAGGTGTTATGGAACCGGCCTACGAGCAACAATCCCCCAAATATCTTAACTCTCCAGAGACCCCAACTTACCAGAAAAGTCGCACAATCTACGGCCTCCCACAGGCGGTAGGCGCAATTCGCGAATTGGGCGAGGTGTACGTGGTTGAAGGCTACATGGACGTTATTGGGCTGGCCATGAAGGGGGTGCATAACGTTGTAGCGTGTTGCGGAACTGCGATGACAGAGCAGCACTTAAAGCGCTTCTCAGGGCTGTGTAGCCGTGTTTACTTACTATTTGATGGTGATAGCGCTGGGCGTGCAGCGGCGGCTAAATCATTCCTTTCGGCGAAGAACGCAGATGTCGATGTAGCAGCATGCTTTCTACCTGATGAGGTTGATCCGGATGATTTTGCAACACTGCATGGAGAGGGTGTAGCTGCTGCACTCAAGGCTTTACCAAAGGCGGAGCTAATCGATGCCTATATAGATGGATTGCTGACGCGAGCAGGGTGCTCAATAACTGAGAAGCCTGGCCCAAATCTTTTGGGGAAACTTAGTGAAGAGGTTGCCAAGGCGTTAAGCGGCGTTGAGCGCGAGGTTGCGCGCGCCTCCCTAATAACGCGCGCGGCAAGACGACTAGGAATTGAAACTACGCAGCTTGAAAGGCTGGTCTCTAGAGGAACTGAATCCGCCACTACCGTTAAGAGCCCAGAGCGAGCTCGCATAACCGAGCCACAATCTGTTTCTCAGTCCGCCACTCTTTCTGCGGCAGCGTCGGGTCCAGTGGTGTTACGAGGTCCTGCAGAGCTCCCGCGTATCGATCTCGATATGTTGCGTGCGGTTATGGTGCTTAAGGGGGAGGTACTCCAGGAATTGCTCAAGAACCCCGAAGCCTGTGAAATGCTGCAACCCGAAACGATCCGTTTTGTCATGGATCTGAGTGCGGCGCTGGCACCCCATCCGGATGACGAGGAGCGGCAGCGATCGGCGGTTAAGGAGCTATTACAGGCTCTTGGGGCTGACTGGACTAGGCTCTGGAAGGAGGCCTATAAGATGGTCAAAGCTGAGGTAAGTATGCGAGACCTCTATCGGGAGAGCCTGTGGGCCATTCGTAGGGAGAAGCTACGGGGGCTGCTTGAGGAGTGCAAACAGGAGCTTTTATCGGAGCAGAATGATCCGCACAGGCAGCTTGTGATCTCCGAACGGATGAGGGCCCTTAAAACTCAGATAGATGGGAACGTTCGGGGGGTGGACCTACAGAGCCCAAATAGCTAGTATCCCGACATCTATTGGAAGACGGAGCCTTCTTTCGGCGTAGTGCGAGCTCTATGCAGGGGGTCTTTCCGTATTAGTATGAAAGTTTAAGTGGCCTT
This sequence comes from Pseudomonadota bacterium, assembly GCA_026390555.1. Taxonomy (NCBI): domain Bacteria; kingdom Pseudomonadati; phylum Pseudomonadota; species Pseudomonadota bacterium. The sequence goes on along the minus strand of JAPLFS010000038.1, from coordinate 9,174 downwards.
ATTCCATCACTATGCAATGTGGCATTCTGCAATGCAGGTGAGGGGTATTCAATTTTGGAGTGGTATCAGTGGTATTAAAAAAAGGTGGGGCGAGCAGGGGTAAGATTCTTAGCAAAGTAAGGGAAAAACTGAAAGCAAAGAGCGCACTCAGGCACGGAGCTAAAAAGCAAGCTAAGGTAAAAAAAATTAGCTCTACACTCAAGAAGGATTCCAAGCTCAAGGTTGCGGCCCGTGCGCGTATGCGTGGTCGTGAGGAGGAGTCTCGTCTTAATCAGGCCGCAGCTCTTAAGAGATCCAAGGAAGCACCCAAGCCAGCACAGCCTTCTAAAGTAAGCGCCATTAAGGAACAGGCTTCCAAGGTGCAGCTCCCCAAGGTACAGGCCTCCAAGGTACAGGCCTCCAAGGTACAGGGCTCCAAGGTACAGGCGACTAGCGGCTCAGCAGCAAAGAAACTTGAAACAGTTCTAGATTCAGGGCGTAACAAGCCACTAATAAAACCTCTTATAAAACCCCTAACGAAGGAGTCTCGTAAGGGCAAGGATAGTGATGGCATCGGAGTACCAGGCGCGGACCGTGAGCTAATGATCGGTGACATCGATGATGGGATGCAGGAGTTGACCGGCTTTGAGGTTGCGGTAGAGGCGGAGCTCTCCGAGATCGATAGCTCAGTTGATCTGAAGGAGCGTGGTGATATTGAGAGCCGTATTAGCCGGCTACTTGAGGTTGGTAAGGAGAAAGGCTACCTCACCATGGATGAGGTCAATGAGGCCCTCGCCGGCGAAGTTATGTCGGAGGAGCAGGTCGAAGAGGTCGTGAGCATGTTCGGTGAGCACGACATCGATATTATTGAACAACCGGCCGGACCGCAGGAGGAGAGTGGTGATTCACCAAGTGGAGCAGATGCGGCACCAGAGGCGATAGATGCAGCTTCTCTAGGGCGTAGCACCGATCCAGTTCGACAATATCTGCGCGAGATGGGCAATGTCAGCCTGCTTACCCGTGAAGGTGAAGTTGAGATTGCTAAGCGCATAGAGTCCGGGTTACTTGCGATACGCGAGCAACTTCTAAAGCAACCGGTTGCAATCAACTACGTTGCTAATCTATTTGATTTGGTTAAGAACGATCAGATTCGTTTGCGCGATCTCTTTGCCGAGGAGGAGGTCGAGCCCGATAGCGCCAAGGAGGAAGAGGAAGAGGAAGCGGCTGAGCCAAAGTTCGATGAGAACGGCAATGAGATCGGCCAGAAGCCGGCCGCCCAGAGCGAAGAGGATGAGGCCCTCAAGAGGCGCTTTATCTCTAAGGCTAATGTGTACAAGAAGGCCCTCAAAGAGACGAGGACTCTGTATGAACAGCTGGTAGAGCTTCCAATCGAGAAGCGGCTTGAATCAGACCGCGAGAAGAAGTTTCAACGGATGCTGACAAAGAACGCTGCGCGTATTGAGGAGCTTAATCTCAACCAGAAGCAGTTCCATAAGATGATTCAGCTCGTCAAGGACTCAGATGATGAACGTCGCGAACTATTTCGTGGTGTCGAGATGGCGGCACGCAAGCTTGGAACAACGGCAGATGAGTTGATCGACTCGCTAGCAGAGCTGCTTTCAGCTGATCAGGTCGCTGTTAAGCGCGCCGGCAAGCGCCTCAAGTTAAAGAGCACCGATCTTAAGCATTGGGAGGAGCCGCTCAGGCGCACCCTTGCTGCGGTGCAGAAGATTGAGGAGGCGGTCATGATGACCGCTAGTCGTTTCGGCGATAGCGTTCGAATCCTTAAGGATGGCGAGATTCGTGCTCGTATCGCAAAGGATCAGCTAATCGAAGCTAACCTGCGTCTGGTGGTATCGATCGCCAAAAAATACACCAATCGCGGATTGCAATTCCTTGACCTGATTCAGGAGGGAAATATCGGATTGATGAAGGCGGTTGATAAGTTCGAATACCAGCGTGGCTATAAGTTTTCGACCTATGCAACGTGGTGGATTCGCCAGGCGATAACACGCGCCATAGCAGATCAGGCCCGTATCATCCGTATTCCGGTACACATGATTGAGACGATCAATAAGTTAGTGCGAACATCGCGCCAACTTGTTCAGGAGCTCGGCAGAGAGCCAACCCCTGAAGAGATCGCAATAAAGATGGAGATCCCGATCGATAAGGTCAGGAAGGTTCTTAAGATCGCCAAGGAGCCGATCTCGCTTGAGACCCCGATCGGTGAGGAGGAGGACTCCCATCTAGGAGACTTTATCGAGGATAAGCGCGTCGTATCCCCGGCTAACGCCGTGGTGAACATGAACCTTCAGGAGCAGACCCGCAAGGTTCTAGCGACCCTTACGCCACGTGAGGAGAAGGTGCTGCGAATGCGTTTCGGAATCGGAGAGAAGAGCGACCATACACTGGAAGAGGTTGGTCAGAACTTCGACGTTACACGTGAGCGTATCCGTCAGATCGAGGCCAAGGCGCTGCGTAAGTTGCGTCACCCGAGCCGCAGTAAGCGTTTGCGCGGCTTTATGGACAAGTAGGTACTGCTCATGAGGACCCTTTGCTTGGTGTTGATTACGGTATTTGCCGCAACAGGGTGTGGGAAGTATCTAGCACCACTACCACCCGAGGCGCTGGCGCCCCGGGCTGTAGAGGGGCTTGAAGTAACGACCACCCACGAACAGGTGGCGCTGATATGGGTCGCTCCTGAGGAGGATCGGCGTGGTAAGGAGCTCAAGTCGATTGAGGGTTATGTAATCCAACGCAAAGAGATCGTTGAGCGTGGTGATGAAACCGATCCGAGTATTGAATATGTTGAGTTAGGCTTCGTACAAGATCTGCACGTTAAGATTCGTGAAGATCTACGCAAAGAGGCGCGTGCGCAGGGCAAGATCGGCAGAACTATTCAGGCTCCTGATGGGCTAACGAGTTTCTCCTTTCTTGATTCTACGGCCAAGAACGGCAAGACCTACCTCTATCAGGTGCTTCCTCAAAATCAGGGCAGCGTTGATGGGGTTATAAAGCAGGTCGCTAAGGTAGTCTTTAAGGGTGCCGAGAGCGACGTAACTATCTTGGCAGTTGGTGACGTTGAGTCAGACGATGAGCCAGAGGATAACGGGGCGGTTGGTCGGCAGTAGTCAGTTGTGCGACTTATATAACTGAAGAATCACATGACAGCGCAAACCCAAGAATTTAGTCTTAGCGGAGTATTCACAGCTCTCGTTACCCCCTTTACTAGGGATGCCGGTGCCGTTGATTACAGGTCACTTGAAAAATTAATTGAGCTACAGCGTGCTGCAGGGGTGCAGGGGGTAGTGGTATGTGGCTCTACCGGTGAGGCATCAACCCTTACTCAGCAGGAGTACGGAGAGGTCATCTCCTTTGTTCGCGAGCGAACCAAGGGCAGCCTGTCCTGTGTTGCGGGGATCTCTACTAGCTCAACGATGGCGGCGATAGAGATGGCGAAGCTAATTAAGGGGATCGGTTGCGATGCCATCCTGGTTGCGGCACCTCCCTACAACAGGCCTACACAGGAAGGGCTGCTAGAGCACTTTAGGGCAATTGCGCGGGCGGTCAGGATTCCACTGATAGCATATAATATTCCGGGGCGTAGCGCCGTCGGGTTTACCGCAGCAACGCTTGCAACCCTTAGTCGAGAGGGTCTTATCGCGGGCATCAAGGAGTCCTCCGGGTCTATTGATCTATTGGCCGATATTATCAGGGCAGTTTCGCCGATCTGTCAGGTTGTATCTGGGGATGATTCCCTCTTGCTGGCGGTCCTGGCCTACGGTGGAAGTGGAGCTATCTCGGCCTCTGCTAACGTACTGCCGAGGGAGTTTGTAGAGCTGACCACAGCCTATGCTGCTGGGCGTATTGATGATGCTAGAAAGTTGCAGTTGGGGATGCTTTCAAAAATTAGGGCGCTCTTTATCGAATCAAATCCGGTTCCGGTAAAAACAGTGCTTGCGCTGCACGGTGTTATCGCTGAACCAACGGTCAGGCTACCCCTCGTGCCGCTCTCGGCAGCGAGCCTTGCAACGCTGCGCGCGGAATTTATGCTATGAAAAAAATAGGCGTTGTTGGAGCAACTGGAAGAACGGGCTCAAAGGTTATTGAGGCGTTACTCTTATCAAAGAGCTGTGTGCTGCAAGCAGCTATCGTTTCGCCGACATCTACTAAGCTTGGAACACAGGTGGTCGGTAGCGAGGTGCTGTACTCAAAGGATCTAGAGCAACTTGCAGGGTGTAATGTAGTAATCGAGTTCTCTACCCCCGAGGTCTCTCTGCAGGTAGTGGAGGCGTGCGCCAGGCATAGAGTGCCGGTAACGGTGGCCACAACTAGCCATACGCCCGAGCAAGTTGAGCAGATAGTGGCCTTCGCGCAGCATATCCCAGTGCTGGTTGCCCCCAATACCTCGCTTGGAGCGGCGGTATTAGCGCTACTGGTTGGACAAGCCGCTGAGATCCTTGGAGCGGCGTTCGATCTAGAGGTTATGGAGATACACCACCGCATGAAGAAGGATGCCCCATCAGGTACGGCACGCGCATTGGTCTCAGCCGCCATCGCCCCGACTCAACGGCCAGTATTTGGGCGTGAGGGGCAGCGCCAGCAGGATGAGATCGGAGTTGTTTCGCTGCGCGGTGGAGACCTGCCAGGTGACCATACGGCCTACTTTTTAGGTGATGGAGAGCGCTTGGAATTGTCGCATAAAGTGCACGATCGAAGGGTATTTGGGATTGGAGCTCTCACCCTAGCGGAGCGTCTGGTGGGAAGAAAGCCTGGGCTATATTCGGTTCGCTCACTATTGCTGGAGTAAGTAGACATAGCTATCCGCATGGCCCTAACTTACTGTGTAAGTTAGTGTGTAAGTTAGTGTGGTCAGAGGCATTAAAACTTTCAAACCCCTGAAAATAGTGCGTTGTGTTTTAATGACCTCCCTGTTATAAGCCCAAAATAGGACTATAAAACAGCATTGCGAGTCCGCCTATTCACAGTATAGTTGGGTCTAGGTAGTTGTTGTGCCGCAAGCTGAGGCTCGAAAAGCTTAAGTTTAAAATATTATACAAAGCAGGACAGGTAATTCTATGAAGCGCGAGAAATCAAACTACATGATACAATCAGTTTCTCATGCTCTCGACGTTCTTGAGGAGCTATGCAAGGCGGCGGGAGAGGTCGGGGTAACTGAGCTTTCAAAGCGTCTTAAGCTTCACAAGAACAACGTGTTCCGATTGCTCGCAACCCTAGAGCTGCGTGGCTACGTTGATCAGAATAAAGAGACAGAGGATTACCGCCTCGGAGTAAAGGCGCTCCAGATGGGGCAGTCGTACCTTGCGCAGAGCAGCCTAGTTGGTCGTGGGACACCAATTCTGCGAGCGCTCTCAGAGTCGCTCGGTGAGACCGTAAGCCTAGCTATCCTACAGTCTGGCCAGGTTCAGTTTCCAATTAGCATCGAGGCTAAGCGCCCGGTCAAGGCATCCGCACGTATCGCGGTATCGTTCTCTGCCAAGCTTAATGCAGCAGGAAGGCTTCTTACCGCACAGCTCTCAGATAGTATGCTCGCTGAGGTGTTGGCTGCTAATACCGTTCAGGATGCTGCTATCAGAACACAGCTTTCCGAGTTGCGCTCAACCGGTCAGATCATTGACCGTGGAGCTATTGAGGCCGATGTGGTTTCAATCAGCAGGATCGTTCGTGGTAATAACGGCGATGTAATGGGGGCAATTGAGGTGCTCGTGCCACAGTATCGAGCCAAGCTTGATGTGATCACTAGCAAGATTGATGAGGCTGCTTTACAGCTCTCGACCGCGCTTGGAGCCACTAAATCAAACCTCTCAACCTCGTTAGAGAAAGAGGTAACAACCGCTACTCTAACAACGCCTTCAATCACCCCACCAACAGGTGCAACTACTAATCCTACTCAACCTGCTGCACGCATCGGTAAGTAGAGAGTAGCTATTCTTAACAGAGGTTAGGGGGTCTCGTGCTGCCATTATCGGGCTTAGCGGGTTTATCGGCGGAGCAGGAGTCATTAAGGGAGATTGCGCAGCGATTTGCGCTGGATAAGATCCGGCCAATCGCAGCGCAGCTCGATGAAAGAGCTGAATTTCCCCTTGCCGTAATTAAAGAGAGCCACGCTCTCGGTCTTATTAACCTTACAATTCCTGTAGAGCTGAGTGGGTCCGGGCTCTCTATCTTCGATGCTTGTCTTGTAATCGAGGAGATCGCCTGGGGCTGCGCCGGTTTTGCAACCTCTATGGTGGCGAATGACCTCGCGCTGACACCGATTAGGTTGGCTGGAAGCGAGGAACAAAAGCGTCGTTTTATCCAACCGATCGCTGCTAGTGGAGAATTTTCTTCGTTCTGTCTCTCCGAGCCGAGCGCAGGATCCGATGTCGCAGGGCTTCAGACTACGGTTGAAGATGGTGGTGATTACTGGATCCTTAACGGCGCAAAGCAGTGGATCAGCAACGCCGGGCACGCCTCTCAGTATACTGTTTTTGCATCGATCGATCGCACTAAGAAGCATAAGGGCCTCTGTTGTCTCGTTGTGCCGCGATCGACCGTGGGAATCTCAGTCGGTCATCACGAAAACAAGATGGGGCAGCGTTGTTCGGATACGTGCAGCGTAACGTTCGATAACGTGAAGGTTCCGAAGGATCACATGATCGGCGCACCGGGCGAGGGCTTTAAGATAGCGATGCAGACGCTTGATGCCAGCCGCCCAATGACGGCCAGTATCGCAGTTGGTATTGCGCGCGCCGCTTGTGAACATGCCCTTGCATACTCAAAGGAGCGTAAGCAGTTCGGGAGCCCGATCAGCTCATTTCAGGGTATTCAGTTTATGCTCGCTGATATGGCGACGGTTATAGATAGTTCGCGCCTGCTTACCTGGCGCTCAGCTTGGTTAATCGATCAGGGTAAACCAGCTTCAATTGAATCGAGCATGGCGAAACGCTTTAGCGCTGACTCCGCCATGAGCGTTACGACCGATGCAGTCCAGATCTTTGGTGGATACGGATATACTAAGGATTATCCGGTTGAGAAGCTAATGCGTGACGCAAAGCTGCTCCAGATCTATGAGGGCACGAGCCAGATCCAGCGCATAGTGATAGCGCGTGAGATGTTAAAGGGATAGGAGCTTTTTACTGCTTCTTAGTTCGTAATCGAACTCGATATATGACGGAGGGTTTGAACGCCCTGATTTGTAATCTGCCAGACCTTTGAGGTAAAATCCCCCTCAGGGAAGGGGCTAACAAGCTTCTGGCCCTCAAGGATAAAGAGGAAACGTTGAGTCTCCTTCTCATCTACGAGGCCACTTATCTGTGCTATCTCTGTAATTTGTAGGCGCCGGGAGTCCGGTGTTGCCGTTGAGTGCGGTGCTAGGGCATTGAGGATCTGAATCTGGCTCATAGACGAAGGGGTTAATCGCTTCTTCTTAGAACTAGCAGTTGATTCCATTCAATACTCCTTGGTTAGTAACTATTCACCCCAGTTCGCTCCACAAACTCGCCCTTTAGATAGGGGCTAACGCAGACGGACGTGATCGGGAAAATAGTTATCTTGGTTATAAATTGGCAATTTTGCTCAAAGGCAGAGGATAACTATACCCTTAAGCCCGATCATTACGCAAATGAGGGCAAAACATCGTTAAAAGTTCCCCATATGCCGCTTTATCTTGTGTGTACGGGAGCTTGAAAAGGCTCGGATTAGTCCCCATTAAGTAAGCAGATCGCCCTTTGTGCGATTGCCTGATAGCGGAGCTTGCGATACAAAAGGTCGCATATGGAGAGAGAGCGGCGTTCTATAGAGGATCTAAAGCAGATCCTTACTGCTACATGCGCAGAGATAATCGAGGAGAGCGTCCTTGAGCTTGGAGATCTGATACTTACAGTGAAGGCTTCAAACCTCGCAGAGCTTCTGCGCCTTTGCAGAGATTCTAAGGAGCTGTCTTTTAACCTGCTGGTTGATATTACCGCCGTTGATTGGCTCGATAGTCGTGAGGTGCGCTTTGAGGTGGTCTATCAGCTCCTAAGCCTTGCGAATCTGTGGCGCCTTACGATTAAGGTCGCACTCTCAGAGGATAGCCCCGAGATCGCCACCGCAACGACGCTTTGGGCCGGAGCAAACTTCCTTGAACGTGAGGTTTGGGACATGTTCGGAATACGTTTTACGGGGCACCCCGATCTGCGCAGAATTCTTATGTACGATGAATTCATTGGGCACCCGCTCAGAAAGGATTATCCGGTACAGGGCAAGCAGCCCCGTATTGCGCTCCGTATGCCGGAGGTTGAGAATACCGCGAGAAGGATGCAGCGGCCTGAGCTGGTGAGCATTCGCAAATCTAAGGTTAGCGCACCTAAGAGCCAAAGTGCTGAGGGCAGCAGAGAGTAGTTACAAGATTTATAATATGACACAGGGTAAGCTTTTAGAGGTCGATGTCGGAGTGGGTGGGATCACTACCTCGTTTCGACCACGCGCTTTAGGTGATGACCTGCACTCAGAGTCGATGATCGTTAATATGGGCCCGGCGCATCCAGCTACGCACGGTACTATTCGCGTGGTTGTGGAGCTCTCAGGAGAGAAGATCATCGATGCCGATGTCGATGTTGGGTATCTGCACCGCGGCTTTGAGAAGATGTGTGAGACGGTAGACTACAATCAGGTCATGCCGTACACCGACCGCCTAAATTACGTCTCCCCACTAATTAACAACTTCGGGTGGTGCCTGACTATAGAGAAATTACTCGGGATTGAAGCACCCAAGCGCGCACAATATATCCGCGTGATACTCTCCGAGATCTCGCGTGTAAGTGATCACCTGACCTGCCTTGGGGCATCAGCCATGGAGCTGGGAGCCTTTACCGTGATGCTCTATATGATGGAGGCGCGCGAGTCTCTGTGGGGCCTAATAGAAGAGGTCACCGGTGCGCGACTGACCGTCTCTTACGGTCGAGTAGGGGGCGTTAAGGATGATCTAACAGAGGGCTTCGCAGGAAGGATGCAGGACGCATTCAAGAAGGTGCGTGAGCATTTAGCCAACAGCGATAGGTTGCTTACCAGGAACAGAATATTTATCGACCGTATGTGCGATATCGGAATTCTAACTGCAGAGGAGGCTATTGGCCTTAGCCTGACCGGCCCGATGTTGCGTGGCTCAGGGGTTAACTACGATGTGCGCAAGGCTTTCCCGTACTCAAGCTA
>JAPLFS010000037.1 GCA_026390555.1 Pseudomonadota bacterium | reverse complement strand
GTCGGTAGTAACCGAATCACCAAAGATTGCTAGAGCGCGTGCACCCTCAATGCGCTCAGAGGCTCGCGGAGTAAGCTCAAAGTTCTCAAAATACGGGGGCTCCTGAATATAGGTCGATGCAGCATCCCACTCGTATACAACCCCACTACTAGATGGAACCCTGTCCCACAACGGATTCTCTGCTACTACGTTTGCATAGAGACGTCGATACATCTCCGGGTTAAATGCCTGCGGCATAAGTGCCAATACCTCTTCAGCGGATGGCCATATATCACGCATAAAAACTGGTTGGCCAGCATGATCTGTCCCGAGCGCCTCCTGGGTAAGATCGATTCTGACAGATCCAGCCAATGCGTATGCAACCACAAGGGGTGGACTCATTAGGAAATTAGCCTTAATGCTTTGGTGCACCCGCGCCTCAAAGTTACGATTACCTGAGAGCACCGAGGCTCCAATCAGGTCGTGCTGGGTTAGGCACTCCTCGATCTTTGGATCGAGTGGTCCTGAATTTCCTATGCAGGTTGTACAACCGTAACCGACCACCTGAAAACCGAGCTGATCGAGGTAGCTCTGCAGTCCGGTCTTTGAGAGATACTCACTAACTGCGCGTGAGCCCGGAGCGAGTGACGTTTTTACAAACGATTTAACCTTCAGCCCCCTCTCAACGGCCTTCTTAGCAAGCAGTCCAGCTGCTAGCATCACACTCGGATTAGATGTGTTGGTACAGGAGGTAATCGAAGCGATAAAAACTCCGCCGTGCTGCACATCCGCCATTATAGAGGTGCTGCATTGGCTGCCGACCCCAGTTTCAGGTACAGAAACCTGAAAGCTCTTTGCAAGCTCCGCGCTATCCTTACCGTAGCCCCCATCATCTACAGATTTAGTCAGAAGATCCGTAAAGGCGCTCTTAACATCCGTCAGCTCAATCTTGTCTTGCGGACGCTTCGGTCCTGCAACACTTGGTTTTACCTGTGAGAGATCAAGTTCAACTATCTGCGAATAATCGCAATCTCCCTTTTGAGGAATCCCAAAGAGCCCCTGCGCCTTAAAATAGTTCGTGAATGTATTTACCTGCTCAACATCACGTCCTGTTGCAAGCAGATACTCGCAGGTGCGCTCATCAACTGGGAAGAATCCCATCGTTGCGCCGTACTCCGGAGCCATATTTGCTATAGTTGCACGATCGGTAACTGGCACCGACTGTGCCCCCTCTCCAAAAAACTCAACGAACTTTCCTACAACCTTGGCCTTACGCAGAACATTCGTAACGTGTAGCACCAGATCTGTCGCTGTTACACCAGGCGATAGCTTGCCGTGCATATGAAAGCCAACTACATCCGGTGTTAGGAAATATACGGGCTGCCCAAGCATCGCAGCTTCAGCTTCTATTCCACCAACTCCCCATCCAACAACACCGAGCCCATTAATCATGGTAGTGTGAGAGTCTGTGCCTACCAACGTATCTGGCATATAGATGCCTTGGCGCTCAATTACTCCCTGTGCCAGATACTCAAGATTAACCTGGTGACAGATACCAAATCCGGGCGGCACTACGCTGAACGATTTAAACGCCTGCTTGCACCACTTAAGAAACTGATAGCGCGATTCGTTGCGCTCGAACTCAGCTCCCATATTAAGCTGGAGTGCGTCACTTCTATTAGAGAAGTCGACCTGTACAGAGTGGTCGACTACTAGATCCACCGGCACCAGCGGCTCGATTAATCCCGGGTCCATCTTCAGTTTTTGCATCGCTGTGCGCATCGCAGCGAGGTCAACTCCGAGCGGTACTCCGGTAAAATCCTGCAAAAGCACGCGCGCTACAACGAAGGGGATCTCAGCTACACGCTCGGCATGCGGCTCCCAAGCAGCCAGCTCGCGCACATTTCGCTCCTCTACCCGTGCCCCGTCCACGTTACGCAAAACTGACTCAAGCACAATTCTGATCGAGACCGGTAGACGGGATATCTTGCCGATACCGGCCTTCTCAAGGGCAGGGAGTGAATAAAACTTGGCGCGCTTGCCGGCACCCGTTGAAAACTCCTGCAAAGTATTAAAAAGATCATGTGCCATATAGTTGCCTATCAAGTACCTATCAGGAGGGTGTGCCGGGACCTCACTTAGCTCAATCAACTGAGCTACAATATAAAGCACCCCTATCTTTTACACGTGGATACCTTCGCAGCACAATCAACTTTCAGCTTTAGCAACCTATACGACTTATTGCAGGGGTCCTGTATGGGGGGTATGTTCACTAACAACGCATGGACATCAACCATATTCTATTACTGCTAGCCTCCCTTAACCTGCTAGGTGACCTATACAACATCCTACGATTTAGTAAGCAACTGCCAGGATGGATACTAATCGGTAATCTTATAGCAATTGCAGGGTGCGCGCTGGCATGGCTTCTCGCCCCTGCCGATGCCGGATTAATCGCCATCGGCATTCTTGCGGTCTACTTTATCGTCATCAAGAGCTATGCCAATAAGCGCGCCCCTATGAGGCGACTGCCCTGCCCAGCAACAAAGCTACTTATATTAGCCAACGTAGCCGTTTTTCTCTATCAACTCTGGAACGGCGCCACAAACGACCCAGTACGATTCGTTGCACTCGGCGCACTCTATACCCCACTGCTTGAGCAGGGTGAGTGGTGGCGTCTATTGAGCGCTCAGTTTATGCACTGGGGTGTGCTGCACCTATTTTGCAACATGTTGGGGCTCTGGTTCCTTGGACCATTAACGGAATCAATCCTTGGGCCGCTGCGCTACATAATGGCCTATCTACTGTGCGGAGCGGGAGGAATGTTAGTCGCCTTCGGTGCCTCACTTGTTGCAACCACTCCACATTCCATCGTTCTGCTAGGAGCATCGGCAAGCGTGCTAGGGCTAGTTGGAATTCAGGCGGCGTTCTCCCTTAAAGCATTTCGACGCTCGGGTAGTATGGTGGCAAAGGCTCAGCTCGCTTCGATGCTTCAGATCGTGGTGCTGCAGGGGATCTTTGATCTGATGGTTCCTGAGGTGAGCTCAACAGCTCATACAGGTGGAGCAGCGGTGGGGTTTGTGCTCGGAAGCTTTATCTTTATGAGAAGATAGTGTTCCGCGTCATTCGTGCCCGCATCCGCAGGCACAGGTTCGAACCCCCTATTAAGGATGCGTCCTGTGTTTATTATGGGTGCCCGCATCCGCAGGCACAGGTTCGAACCCCCTATTAAGGATGCGTCCTGTGTTTATTATGGCGGAGAGTGGGGGATTCGAACCCCCGATACAGCTTTTGGCCGTATAACGATTTAGCAAACCGTCGCCTTCAGCCACTCGGCCAACTCTCCAATAACAACTAAAACAGGTAAAAAAAACAGGAAAAAAACTGGTGCGCCCTGGAGGATTCGAACCACCGACCTTCTGATTCGTAGTCAGATGCTCTATCCAGCTGAGCTAAGAGCGCACAAGGGAATGGCAACGTAACAAATCCATAGAATTTCGCAAGGCAGCGGAGCATCTTGCCCATATCAGACCTAAACTGGTAACTATTTCCACCAGTTTGCTCCGCTTACTCACCCCTTGATAGGGGTTAACGCACTCGAATCTGACCGGGTGAATAGTGGCCTAAACCGTTGCTTATTATGAAAGATATACGATATCCTGGAGGGGCTCGTGCGGAAGGGTGGCCGAGTGGTTAATGGCGCCGGTCTTGAAAACCGGAATACCGGAAACGGTATCGGGGGTTCGAATCCCTTCCCTTCCGCCATTTTACACCGCCCCTTAGGTGGCGTATAGAGTATGAACCACGCGAGAGTACCCTTATGGAGAGATGGCCGAGTGGCTGATGGCGCACGCTTGGAAAGCGTGTATAGGCTAATCCCCTATCGGGGGTTCGAATCCCCCTCTCTCCGCCATACTAATGCAGTAACGCACCCCTTATAGAGGGGGTTCGAAGCTGTGCCCGCGCAGGCGGGAACCAACAACAGGGTGAATCCCCCTCTCTCCGCCATACTAATGCAGTAACGCACCCCTTATAGAGGGGCTTAGCTAGCCCCTGCAGATTAGATCTGATTCACCCCGATCTAGTCAGCTAGTTCCACATCACGCTTCTTAAACTGACCCAAAAAGGTGTCTTCTCTGTTTATAAACAGCAGCGTCACACCCTATCCCCACCATTTTATCCAAATTACGGCCAGTAATTGATTAACCAAAACGATGTTAGCTATACTCATAGCACCTAGCTAACCCTGCAGAGCCAGCGCAGATCCAGAGTAATTACTCCTTCGATTAATTATGATGCCCAACCAGTCACCGCAACGCAGAGAAGATCCCCTTCAATCTCAGCATACTGCCTGTGCACATATTCTTTACGACCTTGGCTTTAGAGACCCCCATCTAATCATTGCAGAGAGAGCAGATCCAAAAATCTCAAGATTTCATGCAATTTATCAGTCTAATGAAAATTATATCGAAGCTCCGCACGCTGTTTTTATCTCACTTAACACCTCTGCCAATCCAAACACATTGACCGGAGCTCCGTTATATCGTGCGTATGCATTGCCGATACCAACGACTTCCTCCACATCGTTCTTTGAGGATCTCGTTAATCGATTTAACACCAGCCCGATTGAAAACTTTGAGGCTTTTTTCTCAGAGCGTTTCGGTTCAATACCTATGTCGGCCCCCGAGCCTTCTGAGCAGGGACTTCCTCGCATCGATTGGGCCCTTTTTTTCAACTCCTTAGATGATGCGGAGTTAGTGGTCGAGCGCACCAACGGTGCCTGCCTCTCTGTACAGCGAGGCATGGATGGATACGTGGTTGTTTTGAGCGCCTCAGACTCTGAGCGTAGTGAGCGTCTGACCTTTGAGATCTCTGGCTCTGATACCTGGAGGAGCCCCGAGCCCATTAAAAAACTTTTGCTTGAAATTGGAGGGCTCGATAAAACCGAGATCTCCACACCTCTCGAAAAGCTTCAAAAGAAGACTAGCAGAACGATCTCATTTCCAGGAACAGAGAACAACTCTCCTGCCCTAATGACTGCGGCAACTTTATGGACTGCGCAATATGAGTCCGTTGCTAAAGTTTTTGAGCCTACAGATCTCAGCGTAATATCTACCGCAAGCCGTATCCTTGCCCGCGAAAACACAGCCTGTATTCAATTTCATGATGCGCCTTCTCTTTATAAGCAGCTCTCTATCACCTTAGATCATGACGGTCATGGTTCAATAGAGATCGACATCGGACATAAGATTCTACCATGGGATACTCGAACACATAACGTCGAACGCTTAGGCGCGTTGTGTTTTGAGCTTAATCTTAGTGATTACTCTGAAGTGCAGCGGGAGATATGGCTTCATCGCCTTACGCGCAAGTTTATTGATAGCCAAAGCACCTTTCCGGGCGAGCTTGGAGATTTCATCACAGAGCAGCAAACGATTCGTAATATCTCCGCTACCCCCCTAATTGCAGCTCTAGAACCGATTCTATGCTCCGTCTCAACCCTATCTAAAGCAGAACTTTTTCAGTATTTTATCGACCGGGCCACCACATCTCTTACCTCCTCACTCTATAAACCAAATCAGAGCACGATTCGTGAGCTGGCGCGTTCAGAGCATGGCGTAGTTCTGGAGGCAACGAATACAGCGGGCGATCGATTGCAATTAACCGTGAGACCATCAGGGATCGATGAGTTCTTTATCCTACCTCGCCTACCACTAGATGGGGCTTCATCTGATCCCTCTACGATAGGATTTTATGCTGGGCATCTCTATCAGTTCAAACCTAACAAGCTAGAAAATACGCTGTTTGAGCTTGCGCGTTTCTTTTCCTCAGAAAATGGTGCGGTAGAAACATTCAGAGATTACGCTGGGCGCGAGGCTCCTAGCATCGGAGCCAGAAAGAGCGCCACCTACCTGCGTTACCGCTTAGCACTTCAGACCACTTCTCTGCATGCTCCTCTGGATTTCATCTGCATAGCGCCACCTTCACCAGACGATAGAATAGCTTCTTCCAACAGCTTCGTTCTCTCTGCCCTGGCGCATAAATACGCGAGCTCTAATCGCGAGCTCTAATCAAGATGCTACTAGATCTTAGAATCGCAATTAGGTGCCGTTGCCTTCCTGTAGGCGCGTAAGCTCGGATGCAGCGATTGGCTGCAGCGCACCGTGCATTTTCGCCACCACGGCGCCATAACGTTCGCCGTACTTACAGCAGAGATCCAGGGGGGCCTCCTGAAATAGCTTTACAAGAAAGCCGGCCAGAAAAGCCTCGTGCCAGCCAAGTAGATCTACGGTGGCAACCGCCGTAGGCTGCGTGACGGCGAATCCCAGATCTCGAGTTGCTACGGTTGTGCCATACACCGGATCGCTCACAATGCAGACCGAAACTCGGTGTCGCTCTACAATCGCCCTACAGAGATCTAGCGGCTCAAGCTCCGGCAGATGCAGCGCGGAATGTACGCGCCCAAGATCTTCAGCACTTATACGCACAATATCGGCCCGCTCCAGCCCCTGCCTAACGGTCTCTATTGGAATAAACTCGGCGGCAAAACGGAGATCAAACACCTTGCATGCCTGCGGCGCACGATCGAGCACCGCCTGCAGACAATTGTTAGTGATATAGCCACGTAAGCTTAATGAGTTAAAGTAAAGCAGGGTTGCTCGCGTGGCTCGTGCCATAAGCGCACTGCTTGTTGCCATACCATCGGCTGCGCCCGTGGGCAGCGTGCTGTATATCGGATGACCAGAGGGTTCAATCTGCACCTTAGCAGAGCCTGTGCGGAGGCGATTCTCAGTGCCGATCAGATCGCACTCAAGCCCTAATAAACGCAGCTCCTGAATAGCGCGCCTGCCCTCTTCATCGTTACCAACGCCACTTGCAAGAGCTGTATCTACTCCTAGTTGTTGCAGCCTAAAAGCAAATGCCGCGGCCCATCCGCCGAGCCGTGTACTTGAGGGCAGCTCGTTCCACAGTAGATCTCCGAGGGCTAATGCGCTCCCGATAGTTGTCATACACCAAGACCCTCTAAGGGCTACTCCAAGAAGCACCCTACTCTGGCATAAAGATAAAGATCAGATCCTGGTCCATTCCTTTGGGGTCCACGGAGCTTTCGAATACTAATAGATCTGTGAGCGCAATAATCGTGTGCTCCTGCCCAGGCTTAAGGGTTCTAGACCAACCGGGCTCTATCAGTTCAGCAACGAGCTTGCTTTCACCCTCAGGTCTAAAGACAAGTATCCCATAGCCCTCCCTGCCGTTCAGGGTCTCTAACTTCTCTTCATGTTTCTCAAAGGCTAGGAACTTTCCGGAATCGACTACAAGAAACTTTTCAACCTGGGGATGCTCGTGTTTTGTAATGTTAACCCCGCCCCAGCCGGTCTGAATAACCTCGAAACCTCCCATTTCAATAGAAGCGCGATGAGAGCTAAAGGTCGGCATGCTTGGCAGCTGCGCTGCGAGCTTGCGCCATGCCTCGACTACTCCGTGACAATAGGTACGGTACGCAACCACATCGATAAATTCGGGCGTCTTTGAAAATCCAAACTCAACAGATCTACTTTGCGAACTTAGGGAGATGTCCATAGGTTTTTCCTTCTATTGCCTCTTTACCCAGTTTTATTTCACCCAATTTTTTAGTGCTATTTCCTAAACTTGGATGATGTTCAGAGCTCTGCGTTGCTACGCTCTGCTCTAGGGCGCTAAATTTGCGTCTAACTTCATACTCGGGAGTGTCCCCTGCATTACTCGTAGGAAGCTCTGCATACTTAACCTGACTAAAGCACTTTATGATAATAACAGTTTGTGTATAAGGGCTCTCCCACAATAGCGGAGAGTTTTCGGAATGCTGTTGAAATGAGTGTATCTGATTTACAAACTCAGCCTGCTTTTCAACCTCCCTGTCAATTTCTCCCTGCTCAGCGGCCTGATTAAGATCAGGAGCTAACTCGAGATGGTCGTAGAGACGAATAATCGTAACGGGAACTCCTGCCAGCTTGGCGGCACCAACATCACTCATGGTGTCACCAGACATAACTGTTCTTGACGGAGAGACCTCAAGCTGTTCGCAAGCATCAATGAGGCTAACCCCACTAAAGCCCTTACCAACTTTCTTTTGAGCGTTACAGATTACAACTGAAAAAAGATCTCCTAGCTTCTTCTCCTCCAAGAGCGCGTGCGTATACGACTCCCTACTAGCGGTAACCATCGCGGTAGGCTTATTTGCTGCTTTAATGAAGCTTATTAGGCCTGCATCGGGCTGAATCCCATGCATCCAATCTCCAGGCTTTGCGTATAACGCATCGAGCTGCGCAAGATCTCTCTCTTTATCAAAACACCCCTTGAATCCGATCTCCTCGTACTCTATCTCCGCTACCCTTAACATGCCCTCAATATTCGATGCTGGAGTACCCCCAAGGCGATCTCGATATTTCTGCCACCCCTCAGGCGTCGTAAAGATGCTACCGGTGCTATTATAGTTAGTTTCATTGGCCAAGGTGGGATCGAATTCAACAAGCTTCTTGCTGATAAGCTGCGCAAAAACTGCCTCTGGCCCATCGTGCGCTAACTCCCCAGCGCTACGCGACAGCGTGTCGTCGTTATCGGTCAGGAACGCATCAAATCCACTAAGAACAAGCTCCTCGTCCGGCGAGAGGACCACAATATTTAAGGGCCCTTTATGACTTAGCCGTTGAGCACCTTGTTGAGCACCTTGTTGAGCACCCTTTGGAACTGAGAGCTCACTGTAGCCATGCTGTGCAACTACCCTTCCCCCAATACGACCTTCACCAAGATCGTTGTATTCATGTCCCGTCATGAGCCTTAACCTCTAGCTTTGGAGCGCAAAAATTCATCGTTCTCTGCATGGAAAAGGCGAATTGTTCACGTACCCGCAACAAAATAGGCGAGTATTAGGATGACTTATAAATCAACGTTGTGAAAAACTTGCAGATTCGGACAGAGAACCCTGCGGATTCCTAGCGTAAGCAAATTGAATGATAGCCCATGATAAGTTGGGCAGTTTGGCTCACATAGAGTGAGCCTAGGGGAAAAATAATATACATCTTTGATACCCCAGCCAGGACCCTTAGTCTAGCTATTTTGAAACATCTCGCTAGTACAGATGGCCTAAACACTACGTACGGGTCTCTAATTGTAGGCATCTGATCAAAGCTAGAAGAATCTGCAACTCCTTGATATAATTAAATTTAAATTATAGGACTTGAAAGTTAGCGCTGCGGCGAGTTTTAATTAAGCCATCGCTCTACCCCCCCCCACTATAAGCTATATCAATAGCTTTTTAGCGGTGTAACTTGCCTCGGACCTGAGAAAGATGCTTAAACCATCGCAACACTCAGGTATACAACGCTTCTGTTAACTTGCGGATAAATTACGGAGAGCAGCTATGATTTCTACAAACTCTAATAGTTCGGTCCTGGCTCTCGGTGAGCTGCTCTGGGACGTGCTTCCATCTGAAAGGTTACTCGGCGGAGCTCCTGCCAATTTTTGCTATCGTTTGAGACAGCTTGGCGTACCTGCATTGATTGTTAGTCGAGTAGGACAGGACGCTCTCGGCGATGAACTTCTGGCTGGACTCTCTGAAAAGAATTTCGATCTAAGCTTAGTTCAACGCGACCCTAGTTTTGCAACCGGCACAGTTGACGTAATCCTTACGGCCGAGGGTAACCCAAGCTTTACTATTAATAAGACCGTTGCGTACGATTTTATGGAGGCCACACCGGAGCTTCTTAGTGCGGCTTCGGGGTCTGCCTTTATCTGCTTCGGCACCCTAGTGCAGCGCAGCCCAAAGACACGCGCGGCTGTCTATGCTGTCCTTGATGCGGCTACGAACGCGACCAAATTTCTCGACATTAATTTACGCAAGGAGTGTTACAGCGCCGAGACGATCTCTGCATCGTTTCGACGAACCGACATCCTTAAACTTAATGCCAGCGAGGCTAAGGTTGTTACAGAGCTGCTTGGGCTATCTGCAACAACTCCACGCGATATGGCGCAACAGGTCATGCAGAGCTTCGGCATTAAGACCGTCCTAGTTACCCTTGGTGAAGATGGCGTATTCGCTATCGATAATAAGGGTGAAGAGACAACGGTACCAGGCCTCTCTATCACAGTAAGCGACACGATCGGATCGGGGGACTCGTTCTCGGCTGGGTTTGCCTTTAAGCATCTTGCGGGCGCCTCGCTTAGGGAGTGCTGCTACTTCGGAAACCTAATGGGTGCTATGAACGCTACCCGCAAAGGTGGCATGCCCAACATATCACCGGCTGAGGTGAGTTCATTTGCGGCGGCAAATAGCGGGTGCTAGAACCTCAATTACTTGAACTCCTAATGCAGGAAGCGCTGCTTGAGGCGCGCGCGGCTGAAGCTGCAGGCGAGGTTCCTGTTGGTGCTGTCATCGCGCATAATAACGTGATAATCGGGCGGGGCAGAAATTCTACCGAAAGGGATTTGAGCGTGGCTTCGCATGCAGAGATACATGCTATCAATGCCGCCTCGCAAAAGCTTGCTAGTTGGCGGCTAAATGAATGTGTGTTGTGTGTAACCCTTGAGCCATGCACGATGTGCCTAGGAGCGATACGCTTAGCTCGTATACCGACTATTGTATTTGGTAGCGGCGATTCCAGGCAGGGAGCGCTGGGCTCGCTTTATGACCTAAGCTTGGATGAGCGTCTTGGTCCCGCTCCTAGAGTGATACGCAACGTCCGTGCAGAGGAATGTACGCAGCTACTTCAACGATTTTTTCAGAAGCTCAGAACATGAAGCGCCTCATTACCCTCAGTCACCCTATGGTTGACATCCTGGTGCGCTGCGAGCATGCGCTGCTTAGTAAATTTAACCTTACGCCAGGCACCTACGGCATGCTCGATAGAGCTGGGCAGGACACCCTTATAGCCGCCTGTGACCTAAGTATGCTAACGATTACGAGTGGCGGCTCAGCAGCTAATTCGGCTGCCTGTGCGGGATTATTGGGCGTTCCGACTACGTTCATGGGGCTTGCCGGCGAGGATCGCTACGGTCAACTCTTCCATGCAGAGTTCGAGAAGATCGGCGTCACCATATCAAATGCTCCAGTCGCCCAGGGCCGCACAGGTACCTGCGTCTCCCTTATCACCCCCGATAGTGAACGCACGATGCGAACGCACCTCGGTATTGGCAGTCAGTTCTCGCCGCAAGATCTCGACAACGAGGCGATCGCTCAGAGCGAGTGGCTACTCCTTGAGGGCTACTTTTTGACCGGTAGTGAGGAGAATCGCTTAGCGCTTCATAGGGCAATTGAAATAGCCCGAACAACTTCAACAAAGATCGCCCTGAGCGCCTCGGCTGAGTTTGTAATTAGCGCAAAAAAACAGGAGCTACTAGAGGAGATCCTGCCAAAGATAGATCTACTTTTTGCAAATGAGCGCGAAGCGCTGCTAATCACGGACAGCTCCAGCTCAGATAGCGCCTTTTTAAAGCTCTCGCAGCTAGTCTCTGGTCTTGTTATGACGGTCGGTCAAAGGGGTGCTGTGGTGACATTTCAGGGTGAGCGCTTTCATCAACCGGCCTTCGTCTCTGAAATTACAGCGATCGATTCAACCGGTGCGGGGGATGCCTTTGCGGGTGCGTTTCTGGCGGGGCTGGCGCAGGATTTACCAGCCAAAGCCGCTGCGCGTGGTGCTGCAAGGCTAGCTGCTGCGGTGGTATCGCAATTAAATTCACGCGTGCCGCATAATGCCAAAGAGCTGTTCATTGAAGCTGTTAAAGGTATCTAAGGGGCGCAGACTAAATAACGCCTAACCGTGCGCTCTCTTTTAGCCCATGCCTCCGCATCAACTCCCACTTGAGCTTTGGATCTCGCATCCGCTCCTGTATCTCCGGAGTGAATAGATTAAAAGCCAAATTAGGCGCTGCAAGGACGAGCTGCGCCTGAATCTTAGAGATATGCACATCATTATCCGATGATTCGAGCTGGCTCTCGATCGATCTTCGTAATTCTTCTATGGCTTTTTCCGGAAGAACAGATCTGGCGAACACGTGCCGATCGTAGCTGTCGAGGCACCCTTTCTTAAGGTACGCGCGGTCTCGACAGAACTGCTCAACCAGCTTCTGGGCGTAGCCCAACTTGATCGGACGCCCCTCTTCATCTATGGCGCGCGCCGCAACGATAACCTTAATCGCCTTGTAAGAAGATTGAACCACGAGGAAGGTCCTCTTGCCATAAGTACCGTCGGACTCACTCGTATTATAATGCAGGTCCTTCTCGAAATCGTTGGTAATAACTACTAATAGCTCAGCGGTTGATTTGCGTTCTCGCATGTACGTCAGCAGTTCATGCTCAAAAATCGTCATGTCGCTACGAGCAGCTCCAGAAATATTCAAGGCCTGTTCTCGTGAGACATGAGTCAATTTAGTTAGATCACTAAAATCCTCCTTGGTGATCGTTACAAGGGGCGCGTCCACATCATCTACGGCAAGCAGCGAATCATCCTGTGTGGCAACTGTTAGCTGCTGTAAGGCGTCACGGCCAAAAGCCTCTTCGTATCGCCCATGCAGGATATGATTTCTGAAGTTCTCATACGTTGCTACATCGATCCGAGTAGTTGAAAATCCGTTGTTCGGCTGCCTTGCGCAGGCCTGAAACAAGGAGACATCGACGTGACAACTCGCCGCATTTGCGGCAATAATTTCACGAAAAAACTGTCTGCACGACAGGTAATCATTGAGATCTGACTCGCTAATCCAACTTGCCCTATGCTCCTCTGAAGGTACACCCTTATAAACACGAACTCGCAGCGTTCCATCGCGGATCTCTAAGGCGTTTTCGAACTTGCTAATGAGCTCGTGCACCTGCTTGACATATCCGCCAGCGAGCCCCCCACGCATGTAGTCGAGTTCGAGACATGAGTTTCTATCTAGCACCTTGTCAACCAGCTCAGCTAGTAACGCTAGGCGAGCTTCACTGAGTGTCGGCTCGAACTTTCCAAAGTCCTTCTCGAACGATTCCGACAACTTCGCGGAGCCTTCCCCATTCTCATTTTTGCAATTTCTTCTATTATCGGAGTGACACAACACGGCAAGCACGTTTGCGTGTAGAGGACCAAGCGCGGTTATCAACTCTGGATACGTTGCGACCATCTTTGCGGTATGAAACTCGTGAAATTCGCGTCCCCACCCATACGCCTGAATGTCCGGCGCTGCTGGGTGCGCGGCAAAAACCCGATCAAGTGCATGCGAACCCAGGCGATGCCCCAAATCATGGAGCAACGCGGCCATCTCAAGCACCGACAGCTCCTCGTTGGACAGATTGCTCGCTACATCAGAGCTCAGATCACGAACCTTCGCAGCCGCATGAATGCTATGGTCGTAACGACTGAGATCGACGTGCGAGAGGAATCGCGTCATCGCGGCAGCGCTGTTCGGCACCTCCTTAAGCATCTGTATCACTTTAAGCTGTGCCAATTCCTGGGCCCTTGGGCTCAGTCTTGAGAAGCAGGTGCTCATAAGGGCATCGAACTCTTCCCGATGCGGCGCTGCTGGGTGATCGCCGTTGTGACGCTTAATGAAACCTTCACAAGATACACACGGTAATGTTCTGGAAGACAATTCGCTCGACGTTGCTATATAGTCGCTATGACTATCTGCTCCTACTACCGAGAGAGGCTGGTTGTTTGATTTTGTTGACGAGGTAGCCGCGGACGCATGGGTCCTGACATCGGGGAAGGTTTTGGCCTCGATTCCTTTAGGCATTTTTAGCACCGCTAGACAATTAAGAGTCAACGGAGGCGGGAATTAATATAGTCAGAACAATTAAGACCGACACTCCCCGTACCTAATCTACCGCTAGTTGATTGCAGAATCCCCCGGCGATTCGGTTGAATCGCTTAAATCCCACAAGACTATCGCTTAGAGTGACTAATTATTACAAAATGCCTCTCTCTTAGTCAACTACTTTAAACCTGTTAAACGTAACAATTCGCCCCCAGTATAAGTTTATTGCTGGTTAATACGAACTAGTCAGATCGGATAGAAGTGATCCAAGCTGCCATAGAGGCAGTCCAAGCTATACTGACCACAGGGCAGTTCAAGCTATAGTTCGGAGGGGCTCGGAGAGGAAGGGATTCGAACCCCCGCTACCGTTTCCAGTAGACCTGATTTCGAATCAGGCGCCTTCAGCCACTCGGCCACCTCTCCAGAGGGTGCAGGCTATTGAAATACCTGCGCTTAAAATTTATCGCCATCTTGATCCCTGCTTCAAACTAAGTCGTAGGGTTCAAATAGGGTGTATTTGGACAGGGGTATAAGTAGCTCAAGGGGTGCTGATTGTCCACCAGGGGGCAGAATCGCGGCACTCAAAAGACCATACCTAGCCCTACTCTACTACCAAGTCGCTCTGCCGCTCTGTCTGTGATTGATTCGATACTGCGACCGTAGTTGGTTGCATAGTCGGTTGCGTCGAAATGGGGCTATCTATAATCGGCGCCCTGTACACCACAGGGGACTCCTGAGCAGGCTTTTTGCGACGCTGCTTAAAATCTACTGACTCGAAGCCAACGTACTCATTAAGCCGCACCTTGTTGCGCCGCCACTGGTTCTCAAAAAGGCACATCCGCTCAACATCTACGTACTCGCCGTTTCTGAAGTATTCCTTTCTAAGGCGACACTCCTTTTTAAAGCCGGCAAACTTATAGATATTAAGCCCAGGTATATTATCCGGAAGGATCACCAGATAGATCTTATATAGGTTTAGAATATCAAAGGCGTACTTAATACCGAGCACGAACCCCTGTTTGCCAAGGCCTTTTCCCTGACTCTTCTCATCGATGATGATATCGATCTCACACTTGCGATTAATTTCGTCGATCTCTATTAGACTCAAGACTCCTATGCTGGCCCCCGTTGCTATCTCCTCAATAACGAAGCGCCGTTCAGTCGTGCTATGCACGTACTTCTCATACAGATCCTCTAGCTCCCGCAGGGTCTCGAAGGGCTCCTCGAAGAAGTAGTTCATGGTCTTGTAGTTGTTGTGCAAGCGATGCAGAAATATTAGATCTGCCTTCTCCAGCGCGCGCAGTTGAAGTGAGTGTCCCCTAATCATACGATGAATCTCTTGAAGATTGTTTTTACCCGGTATGGGTAGATTTGTTGCTGTAGTAGATCAACTCCAAGGATTATAGCTCATCTAATGACAAGGGGGCGGTTCTGGCGTCTCAAAACACGCTCAAGTATTTGTTTATACTAGGTTTTATTTTTATTTATGCTATCCGTGCGACATTTGTAAGGGTGCTACACCACGTTAAGCCGTATATTATCGGCTCTCAGCTGCCTCCGGCGTAATCTTAGAGATCTTCTCATGTCGTAGCTCGGGCGCTACGAACTTTTTGGGGCAACTTCTTAATAAATTATACTTTACGATCGCGTAGATCGCTCGGACCCCATCGCGCCATCCGATCTTCTTGCCCTCGTCGTACGTGCGCCCGTAATAAGAGATACCCACTTCGTAGATCCGACACCCCATCGCCGCCACCTTGGCGGTAATTTCAGGCTCGAAGCCGAAACGGGACTCCTCAATCTCAATGGATTGGATAACCTCGCGCCGAAAAAGCTTATAGCAGGTCTCCATATCGGTCAGGTTTAAATTGGTGCACATGTTCGAAAGTAGGGTCAGGAAGCGATTGCCCATCATGTGCCAAAAGTATACCACGCGGTGCGGCTGTGCTCCGATAAAACGGGAGCCAAAAACCACATCCGCGCGCCCCTTTTCAATCGGCTCCATAAGCATCGGGTACTCCTGTGGGTCGTACTCCATATCGGCGTCCTGGACTATCACAACATCGCCAGTAACGTGCTTGAATCCGGTACGCAGCGCCGCGCCCTTGCCCTGATTAACCTCGTGGAAAAGGATCTTATCAACCTGCGAGATGATCACGGTCCTTAAGATCTCTTGGGTACCATCGGTCGAGCAGTCGTCAACTATAACGATCTCCTTGTCCCTTACCGGTGAGCTCTTAACCGCATCTACGATCTGCTGAATCGTGGCGCACTCGTTGTAGCATGGAATGACTATCGAAAGTTTCATGGAAAGGCCTAGGGAATTATTATTCAAGCAATATTGGCTGGTATAGCAGGTTTTTTACAGTCCGCACAGTCACACAAGGCAGCCCCATTCAGAGCCTTTAATGAGCCGGCAAAACAGAGCAATTTTATGGTGTTTCCGGCCTTATAGACCCTTGAACTACCGCCCCCCATCACATATCCTTACGGGATGGAAAATCACTCACTTATTAGCCCCATAACGATTGAATCCGAGATGCGTCAGTCCTACCTGGACTACGCCATGAGCGTTATCGTCGGACGCGCCCTGCCAGACGTACGTGATGGCCTTAAGCCGGTACAACGGCGCGTGCTGTATGCGATGCTAAAAGAGGGCCTCGTCTCTAACCGCAAGCACTCAAAGTGCGCGGGAGTTGTGGGTGAGGTGCTCAAGCGCTATCACCCACACGGAGATATGCCCGTATACGAGGCGCTCGTTCGCCTAGCCCAGCGCTGGAACCTGCGCTATCCCCTGATCGATGGGCAGGGCAATTTCGGATCCGTCGATGGCGACCCACCTGCCGCCTACCGTTATACTGAGTGCCGCATGACCGCACTTGCAGAGCGCCTGCTTGAGGACATAGAGAAGGAGACGGTCGACTTTACACCCAACTTCGATGACTCTGTTATGGAGCCATCGGTCCTGCCCTCTGTCATTCCAAACCTACTCGTTAACGGCGCAAACGGTATCGCCGTTGGTATGGCGACCCATATTCCGCCACACAACCTCTCTGAGGTTATCGACGGGGCGCTGGCGTTCATACATAACCCGAACATCTCTCTGCAAGAGCTGCTGCAACTTATCCCTGGGCCAGACTTCCCGACCGGCGGATCGATCTACGGTCGTGGCCCTATCGTCAGCGCATACGCAACCGGTCGAGGCATTATTCAGGTTCGTGCCAAGGCACACTTTGAGAAGATCAAAACCAAGTCACGCGAAGCCGACATCATAGTAGTCACAGAGATTCCATACCAACTCAACAAGTCTCGCCTAATCGAGAAGATCGCAGAGCTGGTCAATGAGAAGCAGATTGAGGGGATCTCTAAGCTGCGCGACGAGAGCGACCGCTCAGGCATGCGCATCGTGATGGAGATTAAACGCGACGCAACCCCAGAGGTGGTGCTGAACCAGCTCTACAAGTTGACACAGATGCAGTCGAGCTTCGGCATCGTAAGCCTAGCGATCGTAGACGGAAAGCCGGTCGTATGTTCATTGGCCGATTTTCTGTTCCACTTTCTCAACCACCGCCGAGACGTTGTTACCCGCCGTACAGAGTTCGATCTCAAGAAGGCGCGTGAAAGGATGCACCTCTTAGATGGATTCCGCATAGCGCTCCTAAATCTCGATGAAGTTATTAAACTTATTCGAGCCGCCAGCACCCCGAAGGATGCGCGCGATGAGCTTATCAGTCGCTACAGGCTTTCAACGACTCAAGCCCAGGCGATCCTCGATCTAAGGCTCCAGAAGCTCACCGGCATGGAGCGCTTGTCTATCGAGCAGGAGCACGAAGCGCTTGCTCAGTTGATCGGAGAGCTACTTGCTATCCTGGCTGACGCAAAGATAGTTGATTCTATCATCGTTGCTGAACTGACCGAGATAAAAGAAAAGTTCGGCGATGCCCGCCGCACAGAGATCGTCGATGATGGTGGCGAGATCAACATGCACGAGCTGATCGAGGACGAAGAGATGGTCGTCACCGTCAGCCATAACGGCTACATCAAGCGCACATCCGTATCCGAGTACCGCGAGCAACGTCGTGGTGGTAAGGGCGTTATAGGCACCGCCGGCGATGGAGATGACTTTACACAGAATTTATTCGTTAGCTCAACGCTCGCGGATCTACTCGTCTTTACAAACCTCGGTCGGGTATATTGGCTCAAGGTTTGGGGAATTCCGGAGTCGGGACGCACCGCGCGTGGTAGAGCGTTAGTTAACCTGCTTGACCTCAAGGAGGACGAAAAGCTCTGCGCAATACTGCCGATCCGCGAATGGCGCGAAAATAGCTATGTTGTGCTCGCAACTCGTGGTGGTGTTATTAAGAAAACGGCGATTGATGAGTTCTCACGCTCGCGTCGTAACGGCATCATGGCCTGCACTCTCGACGAAGGGGACACCTTGATCGATGCTGCTATCACGCACGAAGGGGACGATATCCTCCTCGCTACCCGCGGTGGTATGGCGATCCGCTTTAATGAGGATAACGTACGCGCCATGGGTCGTGCGGCTCGCGGCGTAACGGGCATACGTTTTGAGGGTGATGATAAGGTTGTTAGCATGACCGTTATCTCCAAGAAACAGGCCGAAGCTTCTGAGCCTGCAGATCAGATCTCGCTTCTTACGGTGTGCGAGAACGGATTCGGCAAGCGTACCGTGATCTCAGAATATCGATCGCAAAATCGGGGTGGTAAGGGGCTAATCGATATCCAGACCGATGGCAGAAACGGTCCGGTCATCGAGGCTAGCGCCGTTTCGGCCGATAGTGGGCTGATGCTTATCACCTCAGGTGGTAAGATCATCCGCACCAGCGCCAAGAATATCTCACTAATCGGGCGAAACACCCGAGGTGTGAAGTTGATTGACCTAGACGCCGAAGAGAAGGTAGTCGCAGTCGCTCCGGCTCCATTAGATTCTAACGGCTCAGTAGATTCTAACGGCCCAGTAGATTCTAACGGCTCAGGGGAGCCGCCGACCGAGACAACTCCAGAAGCAGGCCCAGCAACTCCAAACGGAGAGACCGTTAACTAGGCATTAGTAGCCGATGCTCAAAAACCATACTGCACAACGCATAGCTGTAATCGGTCTTGGGGCGTGGGGTATGGCGCTTGCGCTCCATGCTGCGCGTAGGGGTCATGCGGTTACCGGCTGGTGTCGCTGTCCAGCCGCTGTTAAGAGGCTCTTAGATACTGGTGCTTTACCGCACGGAGAAACAAGCACCCCAATCCCAAAAAATCTAGCGCTTACTTCAGATCTAGCTGCTACACACGACGCTGATTTAACGATCATCGCCCTACCTGCCAAGGCCTGGTCCGAGGTTCTGCCACAGGTGCGCGCTTCGATCCTAGTCAGCGCCACAAAGGGCTTAGAAAGCAGCACCGGCACAACTCCCCTTAGCTATGCTGCCGCAAAGCTTGGCTACTCTAGTGCGGCCCTAGCCGTTATTTCTGGGCCAAGTTTTGCCTCAGATCTAGTAGCAGAGCGGCCGATCTCAATAGTTGCCGCCTCAAGCTCAGAGCAGACCGCAACCCTAGTGGCAGAGAGTCTCTCGGGTAACTCGCTCCGCATCTACACATCAACGGACCCTGTTGGCGTAGAGCTCGGTGGAATCTTAAAGAACGTTATCGCCGTCGCGGCCGGCGTTTCGGATGCCTTGGGCTACGGTCCCTCCGCTCGCGCAGCCCTTATCTCACGCGGACTAGCTGAGATGACCCGCCTTGCAACAGCTCTTGGAGCAGACCCTCGCACCCTCTCTGGACTCTCAGGACTCGGCGACCTCGTTATGACTGCCACCGAGGATCTGAGCCGTAACCGTACGGTCGGACTGCGCCTAGGAAGGGGCGAAAAGATTGATCAGATTATAGCCTCGCTGGGCTCGGTAGCCGAGGGGATCTCGACCGCTCCCCTTGTAGAGCAGCTAGCAGTAAAGGTTTCGGTCGATGTGCCATTAACTGCGCATATCGTTAAGCTACTTAAGGGTGAGATCGCCCCATTGCAGCTAGCCTCAGCCCTGCTGTCGCGCCCGTTGCAAAGTGAGTTTTAGGTAACTATTCAGGTAGCTATTCACCAGATCAGACCCGATGCGTTAGCCCGTATCAAGGGGCAAGTTTGCGGAGCAAGCTGTTGTGGATAGTTATCTAAAGAGATCTATCCCCAAGGATAAGGAGGAAGAACAACGGTAAGTAGATAATCGAGGCCCTCAGCAGCAACCTTGCATCCTGAACCGACCTGGTGCGCCAGAGATTAATACCGATACCGAGGAAAATAAGGCCGAGAATCCCGATACCACAGGCGTATAACTCCCCCGCCATTCCGGTAATAAACGGCAAAAGTGAGATCGGTATTAGCGCTATCGAGAATCCGATCACCTGCCTAAAGGTTCGTTTGCCATCTGGATAAACAACGGGGAGCATCTTAAATCCACCGCGAGCATAATCATCCCGATACATCCAAGCGATCGCGTAAAAATGGGGATGTTGCCATATAAAGAGGATTAGAAAGAGGATCCACGCGCCTAGATCTAGGCTACCGGTCGCTGCAACCCAGCCACCCATCGGAGGAATAGCTCCGGGGATAGCTCCCACAACCGTGTTCCACCAGGTAACCTTCTTAAGGGGTGTATAAACCAAAACGTACAGAAAAACGGTTAGCAACGAGAGAAATCCAGTTAGGAGGTTTACCTGCCATACCAGAAGGATAACTCCCATTAGAACAAGTTGCAGTCCGAAGGATAGCGCATCCTCTGGAGCAATCTCGCCTGTTGGAATTGCACGCTTGCAGGTGCGCTGCATCATCTGATCACAGTCGCGCTCAATGTAGCAATTAAGAACCGCTGCCCCAGCGGAACTTAGCGCTGTGCCTAGTAACATAATAATAAATGTATCGAGGGGCTGTAGACCCTTGGCACCAAGAAAGAATCCGGCCGCACTCATGACGAGAACCATCGTCAAGATACGGGGTTTGGTAAGGGAGAGGTAGGCGGAGGCTTTTCCGCGATAAGCGCCGAAGGCTTCTATCATATATGTGTAATGTTAGGGAGTTAAAGATGCCATGTCAACGTCAGGGCCTTACATAATTAGCCCTGATGCGCGCCTATCAGCGCTCGCCCAGTAAACTACGACAGCCTTTCCAATAACTTGCTCTAAGGCAACGAAAGGATCGCTCCAAAAGCGGGAATCAAAGGAGTCGTTACGGTTATCGCCGAGCACAAAAACTCGGCCCCGAGGAACACGAAACACCTCTTGAACGCCTGTAGCACCCCCCAAAAAACGAACGTAGGGCTCATTGAGTAACGCCCCGTTAATATGCACAGCCGCCCCATCTATCTCAACTAGGTCGCCCTCTAGCCCGATCACCCGCTTTACGAGGCTCTGCGCACCCTCATCCAACGTAGTAGCGGGATCATCGCTGCGCTTAAAGACAACAACCTCGCCACGCTTGGGCTTTGACCACGGAACAACGGTCCTCTCAACAAACGGCACACGTAATCCGTATAGAAATTTCTCAACCAGGATATAGTCCATCGCCTTAACGGTCGGACTCATCGAGGTGGATGGCACATAGAAGGCCTCGACAACTGCGCTTTTTACAAATAGGCCGCAACCGATCAACACAACGGCTATCTTAAGCAACACCGGCGCCCTGTGCTTAACCCGTCGCATACGCTTGTGCCAACGCCTGCGCGCCAAGCGCACTAGCTCGCTATCTTCAAATATAGGAATCATCGAGTATTGATCGTTAATCTTTGCGGCGTTCGACATCTAGCTCTCCCACAACCCTGCCTAAAATAGGCCTTATAAGGTCATCCGCAAGCAATCGTGCGGCAAAGCCTAGGACTAATCAAGTTTTGTTAGCTCCTGATTGATTCGATCCTGTAAGGCTGCGGAGATCTTTATCTGGGTTCTGCTATTAGATCCTAAATCGCCCTTTTTACGCCTTAAAACAACAATTATAGCTCCTATCAAACCGATCACAACAAATCCGAACGGGGCTATCCAAACCATGCGACCAAAGCCCTCAAAGACTGGGACGGCGCGATACTTATCACCAAATTGAGCAAAAACCCCCTCTAGGATAATCTCTGGCGCAGTCCCCTGCTCTAATTTTTGGCGCATCTCAGCCTTGAGCTCCTGGGCCTTAGATGATGGACAATCGTTAAGTGAGCGTCCGGGACAGAACGGACTAAATACCTGCTGATACATCTCGTAGGATTTGTTATCGAGAGCCTCGCTGCCTGGATCTGCATACGCAGTCGCAAGGCTCAGTGCACATAGAGCTAGTGATGATAAGAGACGGACTATGCCTCTATACATGGTGCTCCGAACATGGTGCCCCAAACTCTGCTCGGTACTGATCAATCCTGTACTGTAGATCCGTATCGATCTGAAAGCCTGATGAATTAGCTTTTGAGAGGTAGGTAATAATATCAAAGATAGTCACGATCGGATGGATCTTAATGTTGAGCTCCTGCTCTGCCTCCTGCACAGCGGAGAGCGCCCCCTTACCACGCTCAGCTCTATCTACTAGGATCACAACCCCAGCTACCTCAACGCCGAGCCGATTACGCAGCACCGGCACCATCTCCTGAAGCGTTGTACCAGCGGTTACTACGTCCTCAACCAACACTACCTTCATACCCTTTACTAGCGGCTTACCAACGAACTCGCCACCCTCGCCGCGGGTCTTGGCCTCCTTACGATTAAAGCAGAAACCTATATTCGTATCGAAGTTCTGAGCCAAGCTCATCGCCGTTGAAACACAGAGTGGAATCCCCTTATAGGCTGGTCCAAACACTGCATCCGCATCTTTTAACCCAAGAGACACTATAGCCTCGGCATAGAAGCGCGCAAGCTGCGCTATCTTTCGACCATCATCGAAACACCCGGTGTTAATAAAGTAGGGGGCCTTGCGTCCAGACTTAAGGAGAAACTCTCCAAACTTGAGCGCCTGACTATGAACTAGAAAGTCTATTACCTGGCCTTTGTTCATACCGTACACCCCTTTATTAGACGACCTGCTCGGCCTGCATAATTTCACCGGTATGCCCAGCACACGTTACGCTATCGCCCCTACCATATTTACCATTACGGAGAAGGGCAAATAGGAGAGTTGCATCTAAATCTAGCGCCGAAGAGAGCACCTTTCCGATCGGGTCTCCTGCTGCGTTAAGCACCTGCTCCCCTACTGAAATTAGCCCGCTACCTACAACGCGAATACGTTCAAGGGCGCGTGGCAGCCTTCCGATCGCATCGCTGCGCTCAATAACCTCCTGTCCAACATAACACCCCTTTGAAAACGATACTGCATCCAGTACTCCGCACTCGCTCAGAATAACATCTTCGTTAATCTCATCCGGATATACAGGCACCCCCTGTTTTATTCTGAGGAGGTTATAACTCTCCTCAGAAAGTGCTGGGCCAAATAGCTCCGTAAGCCTGTGCAGCCCATCAATCGGAACCTCTGTTACGAGAATAACATCACTCCCTACAGTAGAGACCCGCATCCGTGCACAGAGTAATTTGCGCTCTGTAGCAACCGACGAAACGCTCTCTCGCACCAGAGAGGACTCCATTGCAACATGCGCAAAGACTGCACACGCTGAGATATCAGTAACGTTAACGCGATCGGCAACTATAAACTTGGCGAGCGCCGCCTTAACGCCCTCTCGATTACCACCATCGCACACCAGCAGAAAACTCTCTGCGGACTCAACAAACACCGTGAAGAGACCCTCAACGCGCCCCTGGGATGTTAGCGCCGCTGCTCGCGCTGCTTCGTTAGGCTGCAGGGTACGAAGATCATTAGAGAGGCGATTATTTAGGTAACGCCTTGCATCCTTGCCGGTTACTGCAAGCACTATCGGCTCTGGAAATAGGTACCATGTTACGTTCATCGAATTAACGTTCCGATCCTTGTAAGACTCGCCCACGACCAGAAAACGATGACCGCCTTGCCCTTTACACGCTTAATATCGAGGAATGGCTCGGTCCAGAAACGCGAATCCTTGGAGTGATCGCGATTATCACCAAGGAGCATAATGCGCCCAGGGGGTATGATTGCGGGCCCGAACCGTCCATCAGGACTCCCACCATCCATCCAACGAGCATAGCGTTCTGCGAGCGCTTCTCCGTTTATAAAAACCAAAGCATCCCTGACCTCAATTGTATCGCCAGGTAATCCTATCACCCTTTTTATAATATGAATGGCGGAGTCATCCTCGTTCGGCGTATTCGGATCGTCTGGCCTGGTAAATACCACAACATCCCCGCGCTTCGGCTCATTCCATGCGGCTATAGTATCGGTCGAAAACGGCAGCCTTAGTCCGTACCAGAACTTTAGTACAAGAATATAGTCTCCGATCTGCAGGGTTGGGATCATCGATCCAGAGGGGATCTTAAAGGGCTCGATTACACAGGTTCGTAGCGAAAAAGCGATCGCTAAAATAACGATCAGGGTTTTAATAAAGGAAAACGCCTCTGCAATAAACCCGTTTTGTTGCTTACTCACTAAACACGCTCCAATAATACAGCGTTTTTAATGCGCTGCAGGGTATAGACATACCCTGGTATACGAGCAGTGCGTGGTGACGTCAATGTAGTGAGCGAAGTTTCGCTTTTTATTTCAAAACTGGGGTTATGCGCTAAAGCTCTGGCGCTTACCGAAAACGACGGTACTGCAGTCAACCTCGATCTTAGGTCCCTTATTGGTAACCGTTGAGACGAATATGCCAGGCTCGAATGCGCGCTCCTTCAAGAGCTCTATCTTCTGCACATCTGGAATCGTCATGGTGGCTGTAATCGAAAAATTAAGCTCTACGATCACATGCCCTGGAGTATCATCTAAGATCTTCGTAATCATTCCGTAGAGGGGATAGGTAGTGCCGACCTCAACGTCACCAAACTGAACTTCGCATTTTAACTTATCAAACAGATTTGGGGTTTTCTCGCTCTCCATTTCAGCACCTCTTAAAAACTGTATAACCTATATACCCCCTTATCCACAGCAGAAAGAAAATGCTTCAGAAAGAAACAGCTTAAAACTAAAACAACACTCAACTAGCTGATATTGCTGGATTGCAGGTACTATCCTAGGGCTTATGCACGCCCTTCCGCCAAGCCGCTAAAACTCGTATAAGACGTCGTGTTTATTACACTATATATTAAGGCCGGGGCACGCGATGCTACTCAGGAGTTTGCACCTACCATCTCGCCTAATAGCGATCCTTCTCGTTATTTCCACCTTACTCAGTGCATGTTTGCGCGATAAGCCGCCCGCCGGTCGGATCTTAGTCAAAAATGATTCTCAGGACTCTGAATACAACGTAATCTCCGTCTCTGGTGGTGGCGCACAGGTCTATCTAAAACCTGGGGAACGGTTTGTACTCCCTAAGGCAACTAGCTCGTTCTCAGTTCAGCGCCGCTATAAAAACTTCACCCGCTCTTACTCCGTAGTATGCCCAGCTCCAGGCTCAGGCGGTGTCTTTATCAAGTTAATCGATATTCACGTTAATAGGATCGCAGGTGGTTGTAAGACCGTCAGCGCTTCGAAACGATGATTGATCCGTGGTAACAGTCAGCATATTCCAGCTCAATAGCCCCTAAGGGGCCGATTTGCGGAGCAAATCGGGGGTGAAAACATTAACTGGTCACAAAATCTGCCGTCCCCGATCAGGGGACGACCAATCGAATTACCTATGAAACTTCGCCGTAATCTGAGTAGCTTGAATCGCGACATTAAACTACGGTGACCAGTTACGATCCGTGCAGCTATATCGTAAAGCTATTTACAAACAGTAAGAGCAACACTGCGGTGGCACCTCTTGGCCAACAACGATACGCCACAGCTCTCGTTGATCACATCCGTTGAGCTGCCTGCCCACGAAAAGGATGCCTCGCTAGTGCTTGGTCTGGCTGGAACGGAGCTCACCTCAGCCCGCCCTCGCAGCGTAAAAAATAACTTCTTTCCAACTTTGCGTAACTGCGCGACATGCAGCCCCTGCGTTGCTTGGTAAGAACAGGATGGATCATACTCGAAGTCGTTACGATAGCTCCACTGTCCCTTAGCTAGCTTGGTCCATCCATCGGTCGGAAAACATCCAGATCCAACTGCGCCACTAGGTAGGGAGACGTTACTGAATACGTTATTGTTATCGAGGGAGAGATTAATAGTGAAGCCATCCTTAGTGGGATTAAAGCTCTTAAGCACCGCGGGCGAGCCATACTCAATAACGCCTGAGATAGTTATCGGACGCTTAGTGGGATACTGCGCTGTTGGTAGCCCTATCTTGACCTGTAACGTTGAGAGACCACCCTGTTGTTTACAGATCTTAAAGTCAGAGGTAACTTCGTTATTGTCGTATGAAAGCTCTGTGATAGTACGGAGCGGATTTAACTCAACGTGTAACGTGTACTCCCCAGGTGATAATCCGGTGATATCAACGTACTGGCATCCGAGCCCATTATTATAGACATCGGCGCAGCCTGCGGTGAGGTTGTTACAGGTCCCGCTGGATCCCGGCACTATGCCAGGATTACAGAACGAATCAACCAAACAAAACCCCTCCTTATGACCACGCAGGATTACCGTTGGCGAGCCTTTCTTAGTGACGGTATAAGATGAGAAATTTTTTAGATGTGCGTGCCCATGCCCTCCAGCTACGCTGCACTCAAAGAGCGGATTGGTGCATATAGGTGGGGGTGTCGTGTCGCAATCAGGGCACCCCGGATCGCCCAGAGTTAGATCAGATGGACCATCGTTCCAGGCGTAATGATCAAATCCGATCAGGGTTCGTTTGGTTGTTGCTGCGGCGCAGCCCTCTGCGACATCAGCCTCTCCAACGGTTTCATTTGTCCGAATAGTAACGTTTGATATCTCTGGGCGTAGGTCCGGAACCTGCGCAACGCCCGTTATAACACCAAGGGCTAATTGCATAAGGGCGCTATAGGCCGTTACAGTTCGGATCGAGCTCCCGCTCATACACCATCGCTTGTTTTGCATCATTAGCATATTCGATTATCTTAGTAGTCCACGTCAAGATAAACCTAAGATGGGTGAATAGTGCCCGTTATTTCCCTACACAGAACTTAGAAAATATCCGCCCCAGAATATCCTCGGTGTAGGTCCGACCTACGATCTCATCAAGCGCTACTAGTGCCTCACGTATATCGGTTGCAAGGATAGAGAGCGGTGCTTGATTTGTCAGATCGATAAATGAGCTCAGTGCTTGGTCTGCCCGTTGCAAGCAGTCGCGGTGACGCTCGTTTGTAATAACCTCTCCTACCTCTCCTCGGTCCGGCATCCCCTTGGCGAGATCCTCAACTAGCGCTTCAAGCAGGGGCCCGATACCGGCTCCGGTCTTGGCTGAGATATAAAAGCTCTGCTCACATAGCGCGGAGTCACAGGAAAACTGCCCAAGCGCCTCAGGTTTAAGATCGATCTTGTTAACGATAGCCCAGACCTTTCTCCGTCCCGCGCTAAGCAGGGAGAGGGTCTCACGCCAATCCTCTGAGGTATCCGTTGCATCAACGATAAGCAACACAAGATCTGCCCACGGGATGCGCTCCTTTGCGAGCTCAATACCCAACCGCTCTACGACATCGGTCGTCTCACGTATCCCTGCTGAGTCACAGAATACAAACTTGTGCCCAGCTAGTGCGGACTCCTCCTCAATTAGATCGCGTGTTGTTCCT
This sequence comes from Pseudomonadota bacterium, assembly GCA_026390555.1. Taxonomy (NCBI): domain Bacteria; kingdom Pseudomonadati; phylum Pseudomonadota; species Pseudomonadota bacterium. The sequence continues at coordinate 40,813 of JAPLFS010000037.1, read as the reverse complement.
GAGATCTCAGACACTATAGCCTTTTGTTTACCGACCAGAAGGTTAAGCAGACTTGATTTGCCAGCATTAGGCCGACCACAGATAAGTACCCGCACCCCCTCCTTGACCAACGATCCGAAGGAGTAGGTTGCAATAAGCTGCGCTACCTTAACTTGCGCAATTTGCGCACGGGCCGCAATTGCATCGAGCTTATCGGGCTGAATGTCCTCCTCTGGGAAATCTATTGAGGCCTCAAGTTCCGCTAGCGCATCCCGAAGTGGCTCTCCAATCAACTGTATAGAGTGACTCAATCGCCCCTGTAGCTGCTCTTCAGCAAAACGGAGCTGCTCTTCGCTCTTTGCATTTACCACGTCGGCGATCGCCTCTGCTTGCGCTAAATCCATCTTGCCGTTAAGGAACGCGCGCTTGCTGAATTCACCCGCAGGAGCAGGAGTTATGCCATAAGCATAAAGTGAGCGGAGCACGCGCTGAACAAGCACCGGACTTCCATGAAATTGAAATTCAGCAACATCCTCACCGGTAAAGCTCGACGGTCCTGGCATAAAGACCACCAAACCTCGATCGATAGAGTTACTACTTTTAAAGTCGAGGATATCCCCAAATACTAGGGTACGGGGATGCTGAAGCGGATCGCGCTTGCCCTGGAACAACGCCTTGAGCACCGTGCGTGTACGCGGACCACTTACCCGCACAACTGCAACCCCAGCCGGAGCAGGTGCAGTTGCTAAGGCCGCTATAGTCGTTCCGTCCATGCTATATTAAAGTAAGAATATATCCCGTACCAAAGATTAGCAGACTGGCAATTAAGGTCCCCGTATATACGGAGCCGCGTTTCGTATTTCGCATGTACATCTGCTGCGTGATTGAGATTATATTATTTACCAACCAATAGAGCACAAGCCCGGCAGGCATCGGGTATATAATAAACATTCCAGCGAAGATAAGTGGCATAAACATCATCATCTTCTGCTGTGCTGGATCGGCTGAAGGATTAGGGGTCGTCCACTGCTGAATTATCATCGAGGCGGCCATAAGAAGCACCATGACCGGCACTCCGACACCGAATAGCTCCAACTTTTCAGGGGCGGAGAGATCCGTAATCCAGAGTGCAAAGGGTGCGTGGCGAAGCTCAAGAGCGTTAAGGAGCGCCTGATACAAACCAAGGAAAACAGGGATCTGAATCGCGATTGGAAAACAGCCCCCCATTGGGTTAATACCCCTTCTCTTATAAAGCGCGAAGGTTTCCTGGTTAAGCTGTGTGGCGTCCTTGATGCGTTCACGCAACGCCTTAATCTCAGGCTGAACCTCCTGCATCTTTCTCATCGAATCAAAGCTCGCCTTAGAGAGCGGGAGCATGACGGTCTTAACGATTAATGTTAGCGCGATAATTGCGAGCCCGTAGTTATCCACAAAGAGGTAGAGATAGTGCAGCAACCAGAGTAGCGGCAAAGCAAGGAACGAGAACCACCCCAAATCAATCGAGCGCTCTAGCCGATAATCGCCAATAAACTGCAGAGTTTTATAATCCTTCGGTCCAGCATACACATCAAAGCGCCCACTTTCCGATCCACCTGCAACTCGGTCGAGGTAGACATCCCCCTCACGACCGATCATGGTACTGCTGCCTGTGGCCGGAACCCCTGTTACCGGAGCCCCTACAACGTTTGTCGCTGGGATCAAAGTTGCCATAAAGTAGATATCACCAAGCGAGGTCCACTTGCTTAGCCCGAAACCTCTCACCCCCTCCATAATATCTGTGAGCGGAAGCTGGTGAATCTTATCTGCGCCATCAAGATAGGTAATGTGCGTCATCTTAAGGCGTGGGTTCAGATCGGCTTGAGGAAAATAGTGTGTCCACTCTAGCCACACGTTCTGACCTTCCGGCAGCTTTCTTGCAAGCGATACATCAACTGAGAAGAGGTAGGAATCGGACTTAAAGGTGATGCGCTTTGTGATCCCATTTCCATTTGGAAGGGTGCCCTTAAACTCAAGCGCAATTGATGAGTTGGGTGCTGTTGCTAGATTCACCGCAGGTGGAGCAACCTGCGCGCCGTTGACCGACGTGAGGGTATAGCTGACCCTCTCATCACTCTCACTGCCCGCATATACGCCGAGCGGGAAGGTAGCCCCATCCGGATTATCGATTAGATCTAAGGATACTTTTCCGCCCTGCTCTACCTTGTGATCGTTTAATTTTAAACTAACGATGCGCGCGCCGAGGTGAGAAATCGTAACGGTAGCAACGTCGGTCTTGATAAATGAGCTCTGCCCACCCTCTATCTCAACCTTATTCGGATGAACTGGCAGCGAAACCGGTGCTGCCGCAACGACCTGACTTTGACGCCCCGGCTCTATATTTACCGGAGAAACACCTTTAACGTGCTGTGCTTCCTGCTGACCTGTCTGCGTCTCCTGAGATTTTTTCGGAGCCTGCGTTACCTGGGACCAAATGACCGCAACTAGGATGCAGAGAATTATGGCGCGCAGGGTTCGTTGGTTCTGTTCCTTAGAGTTATCTAGCACAGCTATTCCTTATTTAAAGATCTTGGAATTTGCGTTCCATTTCATCGGGTACTCCATTTGTAGGTAATGAACCCTTCAAGGTCAAGGAGCAGGAGCATAAAGGGCTAAAAAGAAAGCGGTTTTCTCTCTTCAGGGCAGCGTCGCCCCCCTATGGTACAGCATCCCTCCCGCCAGGACACCATGGATGGCAACGCACAAAGCGTTTGAGTGCCAACACCACCCCGCGCATCCAGCCATATCGTTCAATTGCCTCGAGTGCATAGTCAGAGCAGCTTGGATCGAAGCGACAGGCGTTTCCGATTAGCTTTGAGATGGTTGCCTTGTAGATGCCGTGAACTGCGCGTGCAACGACGCTTTGCCCCCGTTTTAGAATAGTCTTCTGATCCTGCTTGCAAAAAAAGCCACACATCTCAGTGCTTCCTATAATCTAGGGTGCTTTTACAGTGAGGTCTATTAGGGCCTTTGATTTAAACGCTCCGTAAAGCTCCCGTTTGTAGTCATCAAAGTGACAGGATTGCACATCACGACGTGCAACGATCACTAGATCTATGGGCTTTACAAACGAGCCACGCAGAGCACGAAAGACCTCGCGCACACGCCGTTTAATAAGATTTCTTACCGTTGCTCTCTTTTCAAGCTTAGTTGTAACGGCGATAGCTAGACGACTGGTGCTCGCCTCGGATGGAATAAAGAGTATTAGAAAATGCTTGCAGTGGATCTTGGTGCCTTTATTTTGGCACCTTGCTATGTCGAATTTTCTTCGTAAACGCGCCTGCGGCCCGTGAGTATATCGGGCCAAGGGCCCGTTAGTACATGGCCCATTAGTACAGCTGCTCTCGCCCACGGCTACCTATAGTGCCCCTTGCGCGGAGAGGTTACTGAGATCCTCTTGCGACCACGAGCCCTGCGGGCAGCAAGAACTTTCTTACCCCCGACTGTGGAGCTTCTCTTTCTAAAGCCGTGCGTTGTTTGTCGGCTCTTTTTACTTGGTTTGTACGTGCGTTTCATAGAAAACTACCTATCAATAGGGTGGGAAGTTTAGAGACTTTACAGCTTCGCGTCAACCGTATGGAGGAGAAGAAGCGTAACTATTCAGCAGGGCGTGGCTTCAGAGCTTACTTCAGAAACACTAGCGGTCCCTATATTCTTCTAGGTTTCACGCTCTAAACGTGTGAATATACTGCCGTTTACAGTTGACTCTTTAAAGGGCTCATATGCTTCGCTTTTTACCCTGCACACTACTATTAGTAATCACCTCCTTGCTGACTAGCGCATGTAATACGAGTGATCTTAAGGAGGCCGCGAACATAGCTGACGGCGTTCCTAGAAAAACCATAGATACTGACACCTTAGGCATGAATGCCTTTGCTAACGATGCCAGATTCGGCTCTCCGAGTAGCCAATTTCAAGAGGTTAGCTCAACCTTAGGGCTAAGGTTCGTAAGAATCCTGGTGCGTTGGGACTCCTTGGTTCAACCTAGCAAGGGATCTGCTCTTAACCTCTCCTTTGCTGACACACTACTCGCAAGCATCCCGGCCGATCTAGACGCACTGATCGTTATGACGGGAACCCCAACATGGATGAGCAATCCAGCGAACTGGAGTGCGGGCGACCCGCGCGCTACCTTCGTCGAAGAACTGTTAAGCCCTGTAGTCGCTCGCTACGGTAATCATCCGCGCGTGATCGGATTCCAGGTATGGAACGAGCCAAACCAAGACAACACCGAGAACCAGATCCTTGGTCTAACGAACAGCGCCGCACTCTATGTTGACATGCTTAAACGATCCTCTGAGGTTATTAGAGCACGGGCACCCTCAAAGCTTGTTGTAGGTGCAGCCACAACTGCCATAAACCAAAACTACCCTACTTCTCTTAACTACAACCGCGCGATGCAGGATGCCGGCGCTCAATCGCACGCCGATATATGGGCTATTCACTACTACGGGCGACAGTTTGAAAACGTGATTAGGCCGGGCGGAATCGCAGATTTTACAGGGGGGCTATCGCTACCGATCTGGATTACAGAGAGCGGGGCGCAGGGGGTCAATCAGCAACTGGCATACGGCGAGCAGGTCTGGCCATTTCTACGTGAAAAGATCCCAACTATTCAGAGGATTTATGTGTATCAATTTACCGAAGCTACCCCACCCGATAGCACCTATGGATTAAAGAACCTTTCAGCCGACCTCCCCGTCTCAGATCTTTATGTGTGGCTGCGAGACCGCGCTAACAATTGATATCTTGCCTGGAAATTACTTATGAGAAGAAACATTCTGCACCGAACCATTTATCTGTACGGCACTCTTGGCGCTATCTTGCTTACAACACTTCTTGGTGGCTGCGCTGGAATGCCCATAACTCTCGCACCATCGAGCAGTCCTGTTGCACCTGGTGTGAGGGGGACTATTCCGGCCTATGGCAGCAATTGCCAATTTGACTTATTTGGGATTATCCCGGTTACCCACTCCCTCAACACCCAGGCGGCCCTTGACCGCGCCAAAGAATCCGCAGATGCGGATGTCCTTACGGATGTTACCGTAGATTTTGGTGCCTCATACTACGTGCTGTTCTCTAATAATTGTGTGCGGGTACGTGGCAAGGGGGTGCCGCGAACTCCATCGACTAGTGCTGCTACAGCTACTCCAGCGGCTACAGTTACTCCTACGGCTACTCCAGTGGCTACAGCTACTCCAGTGGCTACGACTACTCCAGCGGCTACGACTCCAAAGCGCTAGATGCCCCGAAGAGCGGTGAGCTCTGCTCCTCTGAGCGAATCTTGCCCCATCTTGCGCGCTCGGCTGCGGCATCAGCGCTCCGTCCAGCGCCTTCAAGCGCCTGCGCAAAGTAATAGTGCGCTGGGCCAAATTCGGGGTAGCGTTCTACAATCTCTTGTAGTTGCGCTATGGAGGCTCCCTTTCCTTCAAATGAAAACTGCTCAGGAATCTGATTAAGCACGCGCTGCGCCGAGTGCCAGAGCTCGTCGGGCAGAACGAGCCCAAAGCCGTTCCTTGCTCTAAGCACAGAGAAGGGATTGCACCGTAATTCACGAGCGATCTCGTCCACAACCGATGAATTAACGTACAATCTAAATGGCTCCTCATCAACGCTCTGTGCCCGTAAAAGGGTGCACGGAAGAAGCGTTTCGCTCGTAAGTCTCCAGGCCTTGTGCGCCATCATAACAAGCAGGCGCTTAAAGCTAAAATCACTCTGACTCATCCTTGCGCTTGCGCTCAATCCACCGCAATCAAGCCAGGCAAGTTTTCTCACAACGCAATCAAGTTCGGCCAGAGAGAGGTTAAACGGTCCAGCAGGATTAAACATAAGCCCGTTACGCACCGGGCTAAAAAGGGTTGTCTTTACATCCTCAGAAAGATTCGGAAACACCAATCCAACATCGTCACGCGCAAAGCACCCCAGAGCATTTAATGCAAAATCTCTCGGCAACGCATTATGCATATTCATACACGCAACGACGTGCGATCTTGCAGCACGCACGCCCGTATCAAGCGCCACACTCCTAGTTAGTGGCGCGCCCTCTGCACTGAGAACGAGCTGAAAAGCAACCTGCGGTAACCGCACCCCAAGCTCAGAGACCTGCTTGCGAATAGCACTGGAGAGCTGCTTCGTTCCTGAGTAGTCAACAACAACCACCTCTAGCGATGTAAGGCTCTGTTGTGCAACCGCTTCAGTAAATGCATTAAGCCGCAGATCAACAGCATCAACTGGCACAACGAACGAAACGTTCTGCTCCTGATGAATGCGTCTTGAAGCGTGGCGTCGATAGACGCGCGACATCTCTCGATAGGCGCCGGCCATATCAGCTCCGGTTTTATTGGTGTCGTAGTTTCTTAAATATGACAGCACCTGCGGCACTCGACAGGAAAACGGATAACGCTCAAGCATCCTAAGCCAGAGGTCATAATCCATCGTAAAGAAAAGCCCCTCATCGAAGCACTCGCCCTGCTCAATCGAGAGCTCTTTGAGTAAGCTGCGCGTAAAGAAAACTCCAGGCTGCGCGGGTACTGAATTAAATACCCAATACTTCATGGCATCGAACCAGGTGCGTTCTATATTATCAACCTGTTCGGTCGGCTGACCATCTTTGTCGGTAACGCAGGTGGCGCCCATCACGATAGGATGTTTATCGATATGCTGTGCCACAGTATGAAAGGCGTTAGGTGCATACCAATCGTCGGAGTTAATCCAGGCGATAATATCCCCGCTAGCCTGGGCGAAGCCCCTATTAAGGGCATGCGATTGTCCGCGGTCGGGCTCAGAGCTCCAACGCAGATGCGGATACTCCTTCAGGATAGAGATCGTATCATCGGTGGAGCCCCCATCGACAATGATATGCTCAAAGTTCGGATAGTCCTGCTGCAGAACCGATTCGATCGTCTGGCGGATAAACTGCCCATGATTATACGAAACAGTAATGACCGAGAATTTTGGTAGCGCCATGGAATGCTCGTGGATAGAGGTATCTAAAGTTAATCGGATACGGCGTGAGTAACAGCGGGGTAATAACAGCGGGGTAATAACGACGGAGTGTTAAAGCAAGAAAGTAAAGCTTCCAGAGTTAGATGTGGGGGCCTTGGGCTAGGCTTCTTAAGATTTCACTATCTTAAAAAGCTACTGCTAGCATAACCATATGATTTCACTGCTTATTAACTTGATGGCCGTCATAAATAAAAACTTTGCAACCTCAGCTCCTAGTGCTATAAATGCATCTGAATTCTAACAGTGTGATATTTCGTTATGGCATTAATGGTCGAGAACAATAGGTCAACTCAAACCAAACTACCTGCTGTAGTAGACGAGCTAAGAGAGCTTGCCATGCCCTTACGCCCTACCGACATTAATCTCCTTACACCAGAAAGCTCAAAGCTGCGTGGTATCGCTGATAATACTAGCATTGAAGAGCTTCGTTACTTCAAGTATCAGGTTGAGAAGGGTTCTGCAGATCTAGATATAAGCTCTATTAAGAGCTATCAGGAAGGAACACTTCCCTCTGCTAGATCTCTTGTTCTGGCCGCCTAGCTCTATTACCTATCTAGCCTACTCTGGTATTTAGCCTACTCTGGTATTTAGCCTACTCTGGTATTTAGCCACTCTGGTCAGCCTGACACCTCTCGTGTATGGGATTAATATCCGATACTATCCTGCATCATGCCGCGATCTTTTTTTCAGTCACGATCTCTTTTTCAGCTACCCTCTCTTCTAATTTTAATGGCGCTGCTCCCCTTTGTAGGATGCAAGGATCACTCGCTCGGCGAGGGCTCTCACATCTCTATTCAACTCGTAGCAGATCAGGAATCTGTAGCACCGGGTTCAACCTTTACGCTCGGCGTAAAGTTTATGCCCGATCCGGGTTGGCATCTGTACTGGAAGAATCCTGGCGACTCAGGATTGCCTCCACGCTTTGAGTGGCGCACACCAACGGGCGTTACCATTAAGCCCAATCTATGGCCCTATCCAGAACGCATCACCATCGGGCCCCTCGTTAACTACGGCTACGGAGAGGTGCTACTCCCCTTTCCCGCTACCCTCTCCGCCAGCGCACCATCTGCTGGCGTATTACCCTTTGAGGTGCATGTAAAATGGCTCGTCTGTAAGGATGAATGCTTACCTGGCGAGGCGACCCTAACGCTCTCAATTCCGATCTCAGAGCGCGCTGGAGAGCCCTCAAGATACACCGGCATCTTTTCTGATACCTATGCCGCAGTGCCGGCGCCACTCTCGCGGGTCTCTATCGCTGTTGAGGAGCAACAGGACCAGCTCGTTGTGGCGCTGATTCCCCTTGAGCCCCGCTTCTTTCCTCAATCAATGATATTTTTTCCAGAGGACCCGCGCATAATTGCAAACGCAGCGGCGCAGATAATTAAGCGTGAGGGCGCAGCCCTCACGATAGCCCTTAAGCGCGACCCGAGTCGCAAGGAGCCGGTCGAGCGCATCCGCGGCGTAATTTACTCCCCTGAGGGGTGGTCCCAAAAGGGCACACCGAAGGCAGTCTCTATCGATACCCGAGCGGAGGAGCTGCCTAACGGTACCTCCAAGCCCCTAATAACCGTTCAGTATAAAAATGCTTTAACTGAAACGACCGGTTTCTGGTCGGCACTTCTACTGGCTCTACTGGGAGGAATGCTCCTTAACCTAATGCCGTGCGTATTTCCGGTGCTCTCGATTAAGATCCTGGGATTTATTGAACACGCTAAGGATGACGCCAAAACGATCCGACTGCACGGCATTAGCTTCTGTCTCGGAGTGCTCGTATCATTCTGGGTTCTGGCAGGGCTTCTGTTATCTCTGCGCGCCGGTGGTGAGCAGCTCGGCTGGGGATTTCAACTGCAGTCCCCTACCTTTATAGTGGCGATGATCTTCGTTTTTCTCGGACTGGCGCTAACGTTCCTGAGCGATATCGTTCTCGGACGTTATATTCAGTCCCTGGCAGGCGGTACACGCCTTTCAAGCTCGGCAACGGGGGCTTTCTTTAGCGGCGTGCTAGCGACAGCGGTTGCAACGCCGTGTACCGGGCCATTTATGGGCTCAGCGCTCGCAGCAACCCTTACTCTGCCACCCGTGCTCAGCCTGCTCGTGTTTACGAGCCTCGGACTCGGCATGAGTCTGCCTTATCTAGCGCTATCGTTTAATCCACGGCTCCTAAGGTTCCTTCCTCGCCCCGGTGCCTGGATGGAGCTCTTCAAGGAGTTTATGGCGTTTCCACTCTTTGCAACCGTACTGTGGTTAGTGCGCGTGTTCGCTCGTCAGATGGGGATGGATCCATATGGGCTCGGCGTGCTGATGGATGTCTTATGGGGCACACTCCTAGCTGGATTTGGATTCTGGCTCTTTATCGGCGCCTCCGCTCTGCGTTCAAAGATAATTCGTCGTACCCTAACAGCCGTTACGCTGCTCTGTTTTGCGCTCGGCGTTATGATAGCCGTTCCAACCAGAGCTGAGATCGACGCTAGTCGCGTACGGGCCTGTGATATTAACGGCGAGAGCACGCCGCAACCTGACAGACATGGACTAATTTGGGAGCCGTACTCGGAGCGGCGCGTTAGCGAACTCGTTGCGAGCGGACGCCCGGTCTATCTCGATTTTACCGCAGAGTGGTGCATTACTTGTCAGGTAAACGAAGCGCGCGTCTTTGGCTCCGAGGAGGTTCGAGAGCTCATAAAGAAAAAAAATGTGGCGCTTATCAAGGGTGACTGGACCTCGTCTAATCCGGTTATCACGGAAGCTCTGCGCGGCTTTGGAAGGAACGGAGTGCCCCTTAACGTTATCCTGCTAGGCGATCAAAAGCCGATTATCCTGCCAAATCTCCTAACCCCAGGCGCTGTACTTGAGGCGCTCGGCGCTCTTTAGTATCGTAGACGGAGCTTGACTAATAATGCGCCCCATGAAAAAAATAACGCTAGCGTTTCTTTTTGTCGCACTAATAATCTTACCCCTGCGTACAACCTGCGCTGATAGCTCTGCTATTGTTGGCACTCAAGCTCCTGATTTTCATCTACAGGATGCTAGCGGAGCTGAGATCTCGCTAAGCCAATTCAGAGGAAAGCCGGTAGTGCTTGAGTGGTTTAATGCGCGCTGTCCATTCGTGCAGAAGTTCTACCGCGGCGGTGATATGCCACACTTTCAGAAGCAGGCCACAGAGAACGGTGCTATCTGGCTAACTATTAACTCCTCCTCTCAAGGAAAGCTTGGGCACCTCACACCCGAACACGCTCTCGAGATAACAAAGAGCCTGAGGATGAACTCAACTGCACTACTGTTGGATCCTACTAGCACCGTCGCTCGCCTCTACGGCGCACGCATTACCCCACACCTCTTTGTCATAGACGCCGTGGGTATCCTCGCCTACCAGGGGGCTATTGATAACGTGCCCTCAACCGATAGCTCCGATATAGCCGGTGCAACTAACTATGTACTTGCAGCCCTGGCTGCCCTGGCAGCAAATAAACCGGTGCAGCCATCCTCTACCGAGCCGTACGGGTGTTCGGTCAAATACTAAGCGGTATTCAAACGCTGTTTGTTATTTATGGCGTTAAATAACACCACTTAGGGTTGCGCTATAGCCCTAAATCTTTGTAATCATGACGCAGTTAAAAAAGATGCTGAAACGACTTGTTATAGTAGAATCACCAACTAAGGCTAAGACCATCGAGAAGTTCCTCTCTAAGGATTTCGAGGTGTTGGCCTCCTATGGCCATATTCGGGACCTTCCGAACAACGCCGCCGAGATCCCGGCCGAGATTAAGAAGCAGAAGTGGTCACGGCTCGGAGTGAACGTAGATGATAACTTTGCACCATTATATATAGTCCCCGATTCCAAAGAGAAGCGGGTTAACGAGCTAAAGAGAGCTGTCAAAAACGCCTCAGAGGTATACCTCGCAACCGACGAAGATAGGGAGGGGGAGTCCATTAGTTGGCACCTGCTCGCCGTGCTTAATCCTAAAGTTCCGGTTAAACGGTTGGTCTTTCACGAAATTACCAAGAAAGCTATTGAAGAGAGCCTCAATAACGCCCGCGAGATAGATGAGAACCTCGTTAAGGCACAGGAAACCCGCCGTATTATCGACCGTCTCTACGGCTACTCAGTAAGTCCGCTACTCTGGAAGAAGATGGTTCCTCGCCTAAGCGCCGGACGGGTGCAGAGCGTAGCAATCAGGCTCCTTGTTCAAAGGGAGCGTGATCGTGCCCGTTTTAGATCGGCTGACTACTGGGATCTTAAAGCTACCTTTCTGGCCGCATCCGACCCAACGCTACCCTTTGAAGCTGAGCTTACGCACATCGCCTCAAAGCGGGTTGCGAGCGGCAGGGATTTCGACTCCGATACCGGCAATCTGTTTAAAAAAGATGAAGTTACCCTGCTCGATCAAGCAGCAGCAGAGCGGCTCGCCGCGCGACTCGCTAAAGCAACACCGACCGTTACCGAGATCGAAAGCAAACCCTTTACTCAGAGACCGTACGCGCCATTTACAACCAGCACCCTCCAACAAGAGGGCAACCGCAAGCTCAACTTCGGCGCAAAGAGAACCATGGCAGTTGCGCAGACTCTGTACGAGAACGGTTTTATTACCTACATGCGTACCGATTCTACGACGCTTTCAGAGGAGGCTCTCTCAGCATCACGTTCTCTAATCGCACGTGAGTTTGGCAGTGAATATCTAAGCCCCGCTCCACGCATCTACAAGACCAAGGTCAGGAACGCTCAGGAGGCGCATGAGGCTATTCGCCCTGCAGGGATTGAGTTTACACATCCCATAGCGGTCAAGGAGCGCCTAGGTCTAGAAGCCTTCAGGCTCTATGAGTTGATCTGGAAGAGAACGCTCGCGTGTCAGATGCGCGATGCAGAGGGCACGCGCGTCGCTGTATCGATAATCGTAGATGATGCAACATTTCGGGCCTCTGGAAAGACGATCTCGTTTCCTGGATTCCTGCGCGCCTACGTTGAGGGCTCTGATGATCCAGAGGGCGACCTAGCCGAGCAGGAGCGCAACTTGCCGCCCCTTAAGCAGGGCGACACAGTCAGCACAAATAACTACGATGTTCTTAAACATACCACACAACCCCCAGCGCGCTTTACCGAGGGGAGTTTAATTAAGGAGCTCGAGAAGCTCGGCATCGGACGACCTAGCACCTGGGCAACTATAGTTGATGTCGTACTCTCGCGTGAGTACGCCTTTAAGAAGGGCTCCGCTCTTGTTCCTAGCTTTCTCGCTATCGGCGTAACGGGTCTGCTTGAGGGGCACTTCTTACACCTCGTTGATTACGAATTCACCGCTAAACTTGAAGATGATCTCGATGCTATCGCACGTGGCGAGAAGGATAACATTGAAAAGCTAAGGTCCTTCTACTTCGGACAGGAGTCAGAGCACGCCACCCCTTCGGGAATGGGTCTTAAAGATCTCGTCACTAAGGGTGAAGAGCAGATCGACCCACGCCTGGTGTGTGGAATTCCGCTCGGTAAAGATTCGCAGGATCGTGCGGTTGAGGTTCGTATCGGCCGCTACGGGCCATTCCTATCAAACGGTGAACACCGCGCCTCTATTCCAGACACAGTTGCCTTTGACGAGCTCACTCCCGAAAAAGCAGAGCTACTTTTAGCTGAGGCTGCCAAGGGTCCTGCAGCACTTGGTAACGATCCAGAGACGAATCTCCCCGTTTATTTAAAGAAGGGGCGCTTCGGTCCATACGTTCAACGGGGCGATATGGTTGCGGGTGGTGATAAGCCAAAGATGGCCTCACTTCTGTCTGGAATGTCAGCGGAGTCGCTAGATCTAGCCACCGCCTTGGTGCTTTTATCCCTCCCTAAAAATATCGGCAAGAACCCTGAGAACAGCGAAGATATATTAATAGCGAGTGGTCGCTTTGGGCCCTACGTAAAGTGCGGGTCGGAGAGTCGCTCAATTCCAGTCGAGGAGTCGCCGTTCTCAGTTACTATTGAGCGTGCGCTTGAGCTACTTAAACAACCCCGCACTAGTGGCCGCGCGTCGAATCAACCAAAGACATTAAAGGAGGTTGGAAAGCATCCGACCTCCGGTGATGCGATCGTTATTAAGAGCGGTCGGTACGGCCCCTACGTAACCGATGGAACAACTAACGCTTCACTTACGCAGGGCTCAGATCCAGAGTCTCTGACAATAGTTGAGGCGGTCGGATTACTTGAAGCTCGTGCTGCCAAGGGTCCAGCCAAGGGTCGCCGCAAGCGTGCTCCTGCAAAGGCAGAGACTAAGGTAAAGGCACCAGCTAAGGCTAAGGCAGCTACGACGAAGCCCACTAAGGCTCAGCCCGCAAAGAAGAGAGCAAGCCCAGCCAAGAAACAGAAGGTCGCGCCAGCCGATACGGCTGAACCTACAGAGTAGGCGCCTCGTAACTATCTCCGTTTGCACATTGCTATTCCACATTGTGGACCACGAGTAGCATCGTACCAGACACTAGCCTAGCACTAGCGCGATTACTCTCGTGCGCGCCCAGTCGTGACTCAGTCTATTTTCTTCCAGTGATCAACAAACACGCCCGGCATCGTAGCGGTAAAGCCATCCTTTTCTAACTCGCACGCCGGCTCGCCGTGCAAGGGGAATTGAAACTGCGTCTTTCCGCCCTTACTCGTTACAGTAGAGGTCCCGTGCGCCGGGGTGATATCGTAGACAATCGCCTTCTGATTGAAATCGGCTGCGTAGAAGATGGAATCCTCGGTGTACGTCTTGTCTGTGAGCGTGTACTTGGCGATCAGGGAGATGGAATTGCCCTTACCGTTTTCGTTCCAGTAAACATTAAAATTTCTGTAGCTCTCGGTGTATGTCATAATGCCGATGATATTGGGCGAGGCGACCTTCTTCCCGTCAGGAAGCACTCGATACTCGAGCACGTAACTGCCTTTGATACTCAGCTTTTCCTCGTTAGCATTAGCGTCGTTTAATCCACCCGAAAAAAATCCGAGAGGGCTAACGAACGCGAGGACCCAGGCAATCACTTTGTTTGTTTTCATACTTTTACCGTCCCATATGCACTCGGGGGTAGTCAAGTGGGTACACATTGGTACGGTGTTACTTTGCAGGCACAAAACTAGGGCAATAGATTTAATTGTGGTGGGGCATCGCTCTCGTGTTGCGTGAGGCGAAGCCCTGCTAGAGCATCGTTATAGTGTTGGGTAAGGCGTGTGCCCCTGGGACCGCCGGTATCTAACCGGCCATGAAAGAGATCGTCCACCTGAGCATTTATACCTAGCCGTTCTGGAGAACGGCGGTCCCAGGGCTTCGCTGAGGCGTAAGCTCCTGGGAGCACCTTAGTAGGAGGTTGCTTTTAGACACAAAATTCCTACTACCCCTCCCCGCTCCCCCTCCCCGCAAAAAGAACCACTATGCAAAATCTTTAGACCGTATTACCTATTTGCGGAATCGTATCTCCTGGGGGCCATATGCTTTCGATTAGCGCAATTACAATCCTTTGTTTTATTTTCGGCTCTATCATCGGGAGCTTCCTTGGGGTCTGCGCCTACCGCATCCCGATGGGTCGCTATGAGCCGGTACACGCTGGAGTAAAGGAGCTCGCTCATCAGATCTCGATAACTAATCCACGCCGATCTTTTTGTCCGCAGTGTGAAAAGCAGCTCCTCTGGTGGCACAATATCCCGCTCCTATCGTGGTTATTTCTAAGGGGGCGGTCTGCCTGCTGTGGAAAGCAAATTCCTTTTAGATATCTATTTATCGAGCTCTTAACTGGAGCACTATGCGCTGCGTGCTACCTTAAGTTTGGCTTAAATATAAGCGCAGGAGTCGCATTTATCGTGATCTGCGCCCTGATCGTAATCCTCTATATCGATCTCGATTATATGATTATCCCCGATCTGATCACCTATCCGGGGACCTTTCTGGCGTTGTGTCTCGCCGCCACCAACTCGTGGAGCTTTTCTCAAGGCGAGCTACTTCTTACCGCACCCTTCGTTTCAAGCCTGACTGAAGCCGGACTAGGGCTCCTAATGGGGCCGGGGGTGCTGCTGTTCGTATGGGGCTTATATTGGCTAGTTAGACGACGCGAGGGGCTCGGGCTCGGAGACGTAAAGCTACTCGCTCTACTTGGAGCTACCTTCGGCGCAAAGTGCGCCTGGTTTACGATCTTTATCGGATCGGTGCTGGGCTCCATCTTTGGCATCACCGCTATCGTTCTTAAGCGCCGTAAGATGACGAACTATATCCCCTTTGGCCCATACCTGGTCGTCGCTGCGCTAATCTATATCTTAGAGCTAGATCAGCTCGTGCACTACCTTATTTATCACCAGGGGCTCTCGCCGTGGAGGATGCTCAATGGTAACAGCTAGCGCAGTGGCGGAGGCCGCAGCGTGGAACATCTTAGTCGTTGAGGATGACGCGCCAGTGCGCGATTCGCTGCGCGCGGTGCTTGAAACATCCGGCTATAACGTTAGCACGGCCGCAACGGGCGAGGAGGCCCTAAGCCTCATAAATAAAAACAGCTACGATATCGTACTGTGCGATCTTAGATTGCCGGGAATCTCTGGGCTAAATGTAATCAACTCAAGCGGGGGTCAGGTGCCCTGTATCCTCATGACCGCCTACGGCACCCCAGATATCGCAATGGAGGCCTTCGCCGCAGGGGTCTTTGATTATATCTCAAAGCCGATCTCTCCGGATAAACTGCTCTTTACCCTAACAAAATTTCAGGAGTTTGAGGGACTCAGGCGCGAGAACACAACACTGAGAGCAAAGCTCTCAGAGCGTTACTCGTTTAATAATATTATCGCACAAAGTGAGAGCTTTCGCGCCGTATTCGACACTATTAGACGTCTCTCGCCCTTTACTACAACGGTTATAATTACCGGTGAATCCGGTACCGGTAAGGAGCTAATAGCGCGCGCCATTCATGAGAGCTCAACAAGGCGCGGCAAGCCATTTATCGCTATTAACTGCGGAGCCATTCCTGAGAACCTAATGGAGTCCGAGCTTTTCGGACACAGAAAGGGCGCCTTTACCGATGCCAGCCGCGACAAGCGTGGACTCTTTGAAGAGGCGCACGGTGGAACTTTATTTCTAGACGAGATCGGAGAGCTTCCGCTGCACCTGCAGGTGAAGTTATTACGCGCCTTGCAGGAGCGCACTATTAGACGAGTTGGCGACGAGGAGGTTATCCAGATCGATGTTCGGATTCTCTCCGCTACGCTCAGAAACTTAGAGGAGGATGTAAAGATCGGGCGCTTTAGGGAGGATCTGCTCTACCGACTTAACGTTATCGCCATAAACCTCCCTCCCCTGCGTGAGCGGCCCGAGGATATTCCGGTGCTCGCTCTTCATTTCCTTAAAAAGCATGCAAAGCGTCTCGGTCTTGCGCCCAAGGAGATTCCTATCGATGTTATGCAGACGCTGCTCGATTACCTTTGGCCAGGCAATGCGCGCGAGCTTGAGAACGCTCTCGAACGCGCCCTGGTGCTCTCTAGCGGCGAGGAGCTTGAGCTTTGCTCACTCCCCGAGAGAATACTTGCTCAGAAATTAACTAGCGCCATTGGCCAGGAGAGGCCCGAGAGCGCCATTGATAATAACAACCTCTCTATCAAGCAACGCTCCAGAACGCTTGAGGTCGATCTGATCCAGCGCGCCCTTAAGCACACCAAGGGCAACCGCACCCACGCCGCCAAGATCCTTGAAATTAGTCACCGTGCCCTGCTCTACAAGTTAAAGGAGTACGGGGTAACCTAGCCGCTACGAGCTTCCCCTACCCTCTACTGAGGGATACCTCTAATCAGGCACTTACAGGCTAGTCTCTATATGACTTCAAGCTCTGTAAAAAAGCTAACGTTCTAATTACATTAGCATCCTGTAACTAGCTGATTACAGGCCTGCAAAAAAATTAAAAAAATACCTACTTCTAAGTGCCATTAGATAGCCCAAGCATCCTAAAATACACAACATTTTGGTGATTAATTGAATTTGAGAATTACCCCAGAACTGCTTTAATCTATAGATATGCTCACTCGCTCGACCGTTGATAAATTGATCCCGATACTACGCAGGGATGCTCGGCGCGCGCTCTCTATGAGTGTGGCTGGTTTTCCTGCGCCCTACTACTGCTCCTTCCTCTTAAAAGACATCGACTCCTTTAATACCTGGGCGAGTAGCGGCTCTACCTGCCGCTCTCAAACGGATCGTACGAGAACCGTGTACTGCGATCTCCGTGTTGGCTCATACGACTACGACCAGGTTACAGAGGGGGGGACAAGGGAGCTGGACGAGGACCTTGAGTCTAGCTCGCACTGCTCCGTTCCGATCGATGACAAGGATTACGACGGCCTGCGCATCACCCTCTGGAAGCTCCTTGAGAGTAAGTTTAGAGAGGCGCTAACGGATTACAACCACAAGGAAGCGAGCCGCATCTCAACCCTCGACCCCAATAATGGCCTGCGCTCCTTTACCCGCGCCAATCGTGCCTCATACAAGCACCACGCTAGGCGTGGTAATGTCGACTGCAACAAGTGGAGTAGGTTCTGTAAGCGCGCCTCGCTCTGGATGTCATTTCTGCCCCGTCTTTCAGGTAGCTGGGTAGAGTTCGATATGTCGCAGGAGACCAGGATCTTTGTAAGCACCGAAGGAAGCCTCTTCGTTCAGAACTCTCAGGTATTCTCCCTAAGCGCTAACTTTCATAAGTTAACCAAGGAGGGCTCGCGACTAGAGCAGGAGCTAGTGATTAACGTTGGCTCCGAAGATGAGCTTCCAGATCTCGCCACATTTAAAAAGCTGGCTACGCAGAAATATGATCAGCTGATGCGCATCTCTCGCGCAAAAAAAATCCACGCATTTTCCGGTCCGGTGCTGCTCTATCCCGGACCTGCTGGCCTACTCTTTCACGAAGCGGTCGGGCACCGACTCGAGGGTAGCCGACTCCTTTCACCCGGTGAGGGACAGACCTTCAAGGGCCAAGAGGGCAAGCAGATCTTTAAACTTCCGATTACTATCCGCGATAATCCAAACTTGAAGGAGCATAACGGAGGTCGGTGCATCGGATCATACGCCTACGATGATGAGGGCACACGCGCGCAGGATACCGTGCTGATTGAAGATGGCGTTCTCAAGAGCTTCCTCTCAACACGCGCCGCTCTCAATAAAGGTCGCTACCATTCGAATGGGCACGCCCGTACCAACAGACATCAACGACCGATCAGCCGTATGGCGGTAACAATTGTGGAGGCCAAGAACGGTGTGCCACTTGATCGACTCAAAGAGAAACTAATTTACGAGATTAAGCGCCAGAAGAAACCGTTCGGTATGATCGTCTACGAAACTAATGGTGGAGAGACCGATACAACGAACTATGACTTTCAAGCCTTCTCAGGTGATATCGCCTACGCCACATTAATCTACCCCAACGGTCGTGAGGTCTGCGTACGGGGGGTAAACTTCGTCGGAACTCCGTTGCAATCGCTCAGCAACATAATAGCGGTTGGCGATAGCTCTGAGCTGGATAACGGCTTCTGTGGGGCCGAATCAGGCCTGATCCCAATTAGCACCATTAGCCCACCTGTACTGGTCAGCACCCTTGAGCTACAGGGCAAGGATGAAGAGCTCGTGACCCCTAGCATCCTGCAACGTCCAAAGACTCTAAAACGCAAGCGCAAGCCGAAACAACTTAGGCGTAAGCGCTCCTCTTAGCCGCCAGCAAAACAACATCTCACCTTTAAGTAATATTCTGTGAAACGCTTTGCGAGCTCCCTACATCCTAACTTACGGATGTCTTAGAGGATGTGTATGTCTCAGAGTGAAAATCAACCCCGCGTTACTCGTCGCACCGTTACCCTTGACCACGATAAGGTCGTAAAGGAGGTTGCTACGGGCTCTGATGTGCGAATTATTCGAACACAGAAAGAACAGAAAGAACAGAGTGAGATCCAATACCAGGATCCATTTTTGGGAACAATTCAAACACACTCAGTTGCCCCAACCCCTATCATACCCCCCACCCTTTTGCCTCCCTCAACGGGAGTACTCCGCGAGCTAAGCACCGTACTAGTTATTAACGCTAGTCAGAGCCTGGCGCAGGAGATCACAGTCGAGCTATCTCGAACTCTTCCTGGTGCGACGATCCTCTTCGCTCCAACTTTGCACCTTGCGCTCTGGATCTTACAGAGACGAAGCATCGATATTATCCTCTCAAGTTCAGCTCTTCCTGATGGTCCACTTGCAGAGTTACATGATTTTCTTGAACTAATGTCCCCACCCCCTGAGCTAGTTGTACTAAGCGACCTGACAACAACTCGCTCAGAGATAGGCTCACATCCAGGCTACCGCTTCGTTGAGCTACGACGCATCTCAAGCCGCCAACAACAGCATCAGCATGCGGCTCAACTACACCTCCTAAAACCAGCGGCGCACGAAAGGATCTCTGATCTCGGCGCCGATATCAGAAACGATCTTAACAATCCGTTACAGGAGATAGTTGCGATGGCCTTCGTTGCACACGCAAGTCAGGGGCTCTCTCCATCTGCAGAGCATGCGCTCTCTGCCATTCAGCGCGCCGCTGCTAATATGGCGCGCGTTGTAAACAAGCTCGAGGATAAGATCCGCTCGGTGGTTTCTGTGCGCTAATTATCAGTATGATCACTTGTCTGTGCTACAGCATGCGCCGCCCGTGACCAGACCGCCGCTCCAGGGCTAGATTTGCTCCGAAGACCCTTACGTTGACGAAAGATGCGGCTTGGCAAAACGGTCTCCGGTAGATAACGCCTATCTGCAAGTACCGCTAATAGCCGCTCGGCTGCAATACGGTGCGCGATCTCATTTGGATGATTATCAATCCCGGGAATTACCTGTAGCCTTTCGGGTGGAATGTTCTTATAGGCCATTAAGAGGTCGACCTCAGTAATGGCGTGCGCTGCTAAGCTCTTTTGAATAACGGTATGGACCTCATGAAATGGATAGTTGTTATTCACCGGAAAATCAAAGAGAGGAAATACCATTGCAAGAATGGGCACCTGCGCCCCTTTAGCTAAAATTGCAATCCTAGAAAGTGCGGTATCAAATTGCTGCAGGGTCTGGGGGTTTTTAAAGAGCTGATTGTAGTATTCAATATGGCGCCCAACGGTTTGATAGTTATGTAACCGCTGTGCCACAAAACCAAGCGATCGCCAGATCGTAAAGATCCTCCACTTCATCCAGGGAGCGTCAAAAAGCTCCGCGCGCTTAGCCTTTGTAAGTGGCAGAGTTTCAGCATCATTGAGGGTTATCTCTAGCACTAGAAGATCCGGCTGCTCCTTGAGCGCTTCGCGCACAAGCTCAACCTCAACCTCTGTTGATACCCCACATACGCCACGATTTATAACTTCAACCCTTGGCGCTGCAGGATTGAGGTTTAACATCTGCTCAAGTTTTTTGGGGAATGTATCATTAAGCTGCAGATGTGGGCCGAAGGTAAAGGAGTCTCCAACAACAAGGATCCGAAAGGTGCCCGGCTCCTTAGGATGTGGAGAGCGATCCTGTAGCGTCCTGGAATCTGATGGAATGAAATATGCGTACGGCCTATCGCTCCACCGTTTTGGCTTTAGCCCTGGCGCAAGCACCCGAAACGCCACCTCAAGCATCAGAGCGCTTATGACTAAGCCAAAGAGCGCCAGAAATAGCTTGGTCTTAAACGATAGCCGGGCTGGTTGAGTTGTGTAATCCATATAATCAGTGGAAGTTTAGTGTAGCCCTGCATAACAGCGCAAGCTATCCATCCGAGCTATCCCTCCGAACTCTCCACCGCCTGAATATTGGCCTGTAGCTCGGTCGTTCCGTTAAAGCTACTGACCTCTGGGCGGCAAACGATATCGACCTGCCCGTTCAGTCGCAGTGCAGGGTGCGAGCTTTGCCGCCACATCACGCCTGAGATAAAACGGTGTCCATCGCTCAACAACACCTTAAGGTGCGCCTCCTTAAGAACCCGAACCTCTACAACTCGTAGCTTTTTTAATAGAATTAGGGGCGCCGGATTTCCCATCCCAAATGGTGCTAACTTCGAGAGCTCGTGAACCAACCCTATAGATATCTCCGGTAAAGTGCTCTCCGTATCGGCATCCACGAATGGAACGACCTCAATCCCAGCGAGACGCTCCTTGCATTCAGCAACGAAGGCCCGTTTAAACTCCTCAATCTTCTCCTCAGCCACGGAAAACCCACCAGCTCCATCGTGCCCACCAAACTTGAGCAGGTGCTCACCTACCGCCGCAAGGGCTGCGATAACGCTAAAACCCTTAATACCACGCACAGATCCCTTATAGACGCCGGGGATGTCCATCCCCATAACCACCGCGGGGCGATAGAAATGCTCTACCAGCCGTTGCGCTACAATACCGATTACGCCGGTGTGAAACTCAGGACTCCAGACAACCAGCCCCCAACCTAGCTCGCCGCTCTTTTCAACCTGCGCTATCGCCGCCTGCTTAACGATGCCCTCGACCTCCTGTCGCTCTATGTTTAGATCATTAAGCTGCCGAGCTAATTTGTCGGCCCTGGCTGAATCCTTAGTGGTCAGGAGCTCTATGACCAACTCACCGTGCACGATACGACCAGCAGCATTAAGTCGCGGGCCGATACCGAACGAAACATCGCTACATCCAACGTTACCCTTAATGCCGATAACGTTCCTGAGCGCTCGTAGCCCCGGGCGCTTCGTTTCTGAGAGTAGCTCTAAGCCACGCTTAGCAATTACGCGATTAACCCCAATTAAAGGCACCATATCGCAGATCGTGCCAAGGCAGGCCAGATCAAGAAAGCTCTTTGCATCTATGGCATCACTCTTTAGCTCATTTTTAAGTCCTAGTACGAGATACCACGCCAGCCCGGCCGCACACGCGATGCCCTTAGCAAATCCACACCCCTCTTGGTGCGGATTGATAAAAACATCCGCCGGTGGTGGCTCTGCGCTGATATGGTGATGATCGACCACTATAGTTTTGAGTCCAAGCTCGCGCGCAACCGTAAGCTCGTTAACGTTCGTTGTTCCAAAATCGATCGTTAGTAGCAATCCGAACCCGCGCTGTGCTATCTTGCGCACGGTATTTTCATTAAGCCCATAACCATCGACGAATCTGTTCGGAACAAAGACCTCCGAGCGAATTCCGACTGTGTTAAAAAAGTCGTGAACTACAGAGCCGCCTGATAGTCCATCAACATCGAAGTCGCAACAGATTGCGATCGTAATTCCCTGTGCATGACACTCAGCGATAAGCTTTGAGGCTAGATCGAGGTTCTTAAGGCAGGCTGGATCGGGAAGTCCGTTACGCAGGGTTGGCGAGATGTAATTGGCGAGCTCCTCTCCGGGCGAGAATCCGCGCGCCGCAAGCACCCGCGCTACAACCGAACTGGTGCCCATCTCGCGTGAGATCGCCTCAGCTACAACGAGATCCTGCGGCCTAAGCCGGATCTTTTTAAGTACGCGGGCGGTTGTTCCAGATTCGTTTTTAAATGCAGGGATAGCCATATATAAAGCCTCGTAACTGGTCACCGTAGTTTAACGTCGAGATTCAAGCTACTCAGATTACGGCGAAGTTTTATAGATAATTCGATTGTTCGTCCCCTGATCGGGGACGACAGATTTTGTGACCAGTTAATGTTTTCACCCCCGATTTGCTCCGCAAATCGGCCCCTTAGGGGCTATTGAGTGTCATTACCGTATGCGAATATTTCTGGAATATGCCGACTAGTTACAAAGCCTCTATCTATACCACACTACCCCAGTATCATGCTGGTAATAAAGGGGCTTACGTGCAGGCTTGCTTTAGCTTTAGGTTACTTAAAGCTAAAGCTTAAGATGCCGTAGCTAACCTAATGTTTCCCCTTAAATAGCAGAAACTCCTTCAGAGCCGCCTCATACCCAACAAGACGGCGTGCGTCGGCTAGTCGACGCACCGTAGTAACGGAGGCCCACCTCCAGCTACGAAACTCAGCCTCTCCGAACAGCTCTAGATCGATCTCGCTATCAATCCCCTTAAACTCGACAAGCCAAAAGGTCTGCGCCTGTCCCCGCCACTTACCACGCGCATAGAGTGGAATCTCGCTCCAGTCGTATTCATGGGTAGCTTTAAGTTTTTTTATGGCTCCCAGCGCGGTTTTTTTAATACCTAGCTCCTCACTAAGCTCACGCACTACGTTCGCTCTCAAAGAATACTGCGGCTCAGCACCCCCTTGAGGGAACTGCCAGTGGCCCTTTCTGTTACAACGCTCGCCTAAAAAGAGCTGCCCCTTTTTGTTATAGAGCAACATGCAGACGTTCGGACGTAGGGGGAGTTTTTTCTTTGGCATCAAGGGCTAGAATATGGATGAAGTGGCTTTCCATCAAGGGGGTCTTTAAAGTTCCAGCATCTCAAGATCAATAAAGTTCTGAAACTGCTCCGCTGAGATCTCACCACAAGAGATCAGGTGCTCAAGCGATTCGGTCCAGGGAATAAAGGCCCCCTTTGGTATATGATCTAACAGCTCCCGCACTGAACGATAACGGATTGCGGCATCCTTTGCGCCCTGCGTTTGAAGATCTAAGAGCTCTGTTACAACAACCCTCCCTGAAAATCCTGAATTGTTACAGGCTGCGCACCCAAGCGGTGAAAACACTGTGCAACCAAAAAGTGTGCTGGAGCCCGGGTCTTGAATCTTACACCGCACACACAACTTAGCTATTAAACGCTGCGTCAGAATAAGCGATACCGTTGAAACGCTCCGTTCGTGCGGAATACCGAGCGCCGCTAGGCGTTCGAGCGCCAGGAGCGCAGAGCCAACGTGCAGCGATGATAAGGTCAGATGCCCCGTTGATGCGACCTCAAGCCCGATACGGGCAGAAGCTGAGTCTCGCATCTCACCTATCAGTAGAACATCGGGATCGTGCCGCAAGACGGAGCGGATTGCGCGGGGATAATCGAGCCCCTGCGCTTCGTTGACCTGCACCTGTACCATATTGGCCAAAGGAGCCTCTACAGGGTCCTCGACGGTTACTACGTTTAACCCGCGCCGTTCGAGCTCTACTATAGCGGCGTACATGGTCGTTGTCTTACCACTACCAGTTGGGCCCGTAAGCAGGATAATCCCGTGCGTTTTGTCGAGCGCTTTGCGCAATACAGCAAGGGTAGTAGCTCCTAATCCTAAAGTAGAGATGCGCGGAGTAGTGTGCGTATGTAGGAAGCGGATAACTGCGCTCTCGCCTTGCACAGCAGGTAATGTGCTAATACGTGCCGAACGCTCTGACCCTCCAACCAGAAATGCAATCGCGCCGTCCTGTGGCAACCTTTTGCACGCTACATCAAGTCCAGCTAAGACTTTAAGCCGATTCATTACCTGCTCATGCAGCGCCTGCGGATAGGGCTTACTATCCTGGCTCAGAAGCTCTCCATCTATCCTAATCTTTACAACTGCTCCGTGCGCTACGGGGCAGAGATGCAGATCGGAAGCCCCCCTCACTGCGCCAAATTCAAGGAGTGCGGTAAGAAACTTGGCCGCATCCCCCTGTGGCTCCGGGTGTTGTATAACGGTGCTGCTCCTACCTTTCTGGCGCTCACGACCAACCGTTAGCTTCTCAAGATAGCTCGCAAGCCGTTGATCTGAGCCGAGGTACGCTCGCACGATAGCCTCTTCGAGTAACTCAGCGGGAACTACCGTAACGGTAACATCCATTCCACAAGCAAAGCGCATACGTTGGCGGAGATCCTCGCTATCAGATAAACAGGCGCAGTGAAGCGTAAGGGTATGCGCCCCGCGCATAACGCCTAGAGGTAGGGTCTTTATGGCGCTGGCCTGCTCGAAGGTCAAAAAGGAGCGCGCCTCATCAGATGAACAGAGCACCAGATCGCCTGCATGGTAGCTAACCTTTCCTACGGAGGGCGCACTACTCTGCTGTAACGGGCTAGTATCTGAGAAACTCATACAGCTCTATCGGGCAAAGGGCG
Source organism: Pseudomonadota bacterium (assembly GCA_026390555.1). Lineage (NCBI taxonomy): Bacteria > Pseudomonadati > Pseudomonadota > Pseudomonadota bacterium. The sequence goes on along the minus strand of JAPLFS010000037.1, from coordinate 15,873 downwards.
CAGGAGTTGTGGTGAAGATGCCGCGCAGAGATGAGAGAGCCTACGCAACTTTATTAGTTTAGCTTCGAACACCGCTTTATCATTTACGGTAATTATTCACCCGGTCAGATCCGTGCGCGTTAGCCCATATTACAGGGCTAGTTTGTGGCGAGGGATAAGCGCAGGTTGCAATGAAGAAAAAAAAGTCGCTCAGAAGGATAAAGACTCGGTTGCCGGAGAGTTCGCGAATTCTCAAGGCATCTCAAGAGCAAGCTTTTTCAGAAGTAGCTGCTATGATTGCAGCTGCGAAGCAGCAGGCGTTTCAGGCGGTTAATAAAACACTAATCAGTCTTTATTGGAACGTTGGTAAATACCTTCGCCAAAAACTGGAATCGGCAGAATGGGGTGATGGTGTTGTCGATAAATTGGCTAAACATCTTGCAAAAGTTCAGCCAGGCATTAGAGGCTTTACGCGGCGAAATCTGTTTCGGATGAGGCTATTTTTCGATACCTACAAGGACGATAAGAAAATGTCACCACTGGTGTCACAATTGTCGTGGACTCACAACTTGATCATACTTTCACAGAGCAAACGACCAGAAGAACGCGAATTTTATCTACGGATGGCGATCCGTGAAAAATGGGGTAAGCGCGAACTAGAAAGGCAATTTCGTGGAGCCTTATTCGAGCGGGCCGTCCTCAGTCCTCCAAAAGTGTCACCAGTGGTGACACAATTGCATCCGACTGCGACGGAGGTCTTAAAAGACTCGTATTTACTGGAATTTATTGATTTACCATCGACACACGCTGAATCTGACTTGCAGCATGAGCTGGTGCAAAAACTTCGAGATTTTCTGATTGAACTAGGACGAGACTTCTGCTTCATTGGCACCGAATTCCCGGTTCAAGTGGGAAACAGAGACTTCGCTATAGACCTCCTGTTTTTTCATCGTGGCTTAAACTGCTTGGTGGCGTTTGATTTAAAAGTTGGGCGTTTTGAGCCGGAGCATCTTGGCAAATTAAACTTTTATTTAGAAGCCCTAGATCGCGACGATAGAAAGTCGCACGAGCAACCTGCAATCGGCATTCTGCTATGTGCCAACAAGGATAAGGAAGTCGTCGAATATGCGCTTAGTCGGTCTTTGTCGCCGACGTTAATTGCCGAATACAAAACCAAACTACCTGATAAGAAGCTTCTGCAGGCAAAGTTACATGAGCTTTATGCTCAGACTGAAAAGAGTAGTGTAGATAAGCCAAATCGAAAGCCAAAGGCAAAGAAAAAAACGGAGCGGAAGACATGAAGGCCGAGCTTGAAAAGCTTCACGCTGAAAATGGGGCTCTTAAAGAAACGAGGAAAAGGGCCTGGCCATGAAAATTGGTGAAAAGCGCGGGCTTTCTGTTTATGGGATTGGACGCGTTCCGGTAACGCTATACAAAGAGCAGTGGGTAAGGCTTCGCAATGGCCGATGAGATTCATGCTTTCATTAAGGCGAATGATAACAAGCTAAAGAGCAAGGATACTTGGTTCCTCACCGATAAGTGTGAGTACATTAGATGGAAAACCCCTGCGCGGGAACGTGAACCGCTTCCCGTTACCTGCTCCCGCTCCGATACCGGTTAACCCTTAAAAACCAGCTTGGACAGCATGGCCGCCAAGCTGCTCAAAAGACTCGTAGGAGTTTTAGTAGCGCTTTTTGTCGGCAACGCCTGTTTTGCCTGCGCCTTCTGCAATATTTAATGAAATGGAAGTGGCGGCGCGACGCAACTGGTTGACAATATCGCTGTTTCCGTTCGGGAGGCGGCGAATAACACTAATAACCTCTTTCAGGAATTCAACCGACTCTTGATAGACTTAGAGCTTTTCATGACAAAACATATCTTCTATTAATCGGTTCTTTTCGAAATAAGTTTCCGCTATCGGAGCGGGAGCAGGTAACTGGAAGCGGTTCACGTTCCCGCGCAGGGGTTTTCCATCTAATGCACCTACACTTATTGGTAAGGGATGAGAAATCCTACACAACTTTCTTAGCGCACCTTCGAACACTACTTTGTAATACTTGCGACTATCTATCTCTTGCGGAGAAACAGTACTATGAAACCGGAACCTCAGAGCGATTACTGCGCATATCCAAACTTTTTCTCATCAGTTGTAACACCGGCCGTTGAGAAGCGCCTGCCTGAGCCTGGCTCCATTGCGGCCATAGCGCTCAACCATACCACAAAGGTTGGCCCGTTTTTTCAGAACGTTTCAAAAGATCTATGCGATGATGGAAAGATGGGCGCGGAGAGCGCTGGCAGCGCCCTTGGTTTTATTACCCGTTCTGCCACAACAACAGCCCTAATCGGTGGAACCGTCATGCTAGCTGGTATAGGGGCGGCCGTTGCTGGCTCCCCGTTAGTAGCGATCGGCCTAGGTATCGCCGGCTTAATTGCCCTACCTCCCGCAGCTGAATGGGCCGCTCGTGGGGTAGCTGGATTCTTCGGTGAGATACTAGCAGGTGTAAAGCGGGAGTAGCTTAAAGCTACTTCTGATCCAGCTTTACCTCGATACGACGATTCTTGGCGAAGGCCTCAGAGCTAGCGCCAGAATCAAGGGGTTGATACTCTCCGTAACCGATAGCGGCGAGTCGCTGCGGCGGAATACCGGCCTCACTCAGAAACTTAACCACGGATATAGCACGGGCTGATGAGAGCTCCCAGTTAGATGGAAACGCTGCGTTACTAATTGGAAGCTTATCGGTGTGCCCAACCACACTTAATACCCAATCAACATCCTTAGGTATTGCGCGTGACATCTCCTTAAGGGCCTCAGCGAACTTTAAGAGCTCCTGCTTGCCGGACTCCTCAAGGCTAGCAGCTGCGGACTGAAAGAATACCTCTGAGGAGAATACGAAACGGTCCCCAACGATCCTAATATCTGGACGGTTACTAAGCACCTTCTTTAATCTTCCGAAGAACTCTGAGCGATACTCAGCTAGCTCCTCGACCTTTTTAATATAGGCTTTATTGAGCTTCTTATTAAGCTCCTCGATATTGTGCTCCTTCTCCTTAACCTTAGTGCGGGTGGTATCGAGATCAATAGTCAGAATAGAGAGCTTGGCGTTAAGCTCCTCTACCTGCTTGCCGATCAGAGCCAACTGTACGGCGAGCTCGCCCTTAGCAAGTTCACTGGCATCCAGGCTATGCGCAAGCTTTTCGCGCTCGCTCTGAGTCTCATTAAAGGAGCGCTCCTTATCAAGCAGCGAGGTTCTAATCAACGCCATCTCGGCCGTGTTCCTCTTCATCTCGTCCTCAAGCTGCGCACTACGAGATTTAATGCCTGTTGAGGTATCTTTTTCAAGGCTAAGAGCGGCCGCAAGCTGCCGTAACTTCTCGCCTAGCTCGCCAAGCGCCAGATCCTTATTCACAACGGCGCTTGATAGGTAAAACTGCGCCGCAGCCATGATCATCAACACCAAGACGACCATCATAAGCATAGAGGAGAGTGCGTCCACAAACCCCGGCCAAACGTCAAAAGCTCTCCGTTTTGCTCTGCGTGCTAGGTAGCTCATCTTAGTTCACCTGTGTTGAGCTATCTTTCGTCGTATCGCTGGCAAGAAGGCGCGCAATAATACGAAGTTCATCGCGCAGCTCGCTGGTATGGTTCGAAGAGGATTGCGCCAATTGCAGAGCGATATCCCTAAGACTTAGATCAACGTTACGCACATGCTCCTCAACGTGCGCCGCATTGGATCTCTGCACCACATCTGTTAATTGCAGCAAAGCCGGAGTTGTTTCGTTTTGAAGCTGCGTTAACTTAGCAAGTAATACGTTATGCGACTTTAAATTATCGCTGAGCGCAAAAACCGTCTCAGACAATGCTCGTATGTTGCCCTGTTCAACGCTCTGCAGATCAAACTGCTGCCGCATAGTGCGCTGTAGCCGTTCAAGTTGTTCGGTAAGGGTTACAACAATCGCCTCCTGATAGCTAGCTGGAGGTGCTGTATGTGAGAACGTACTCTCTGAAATCGCGCTTCTTCGACCGAGCCACTCTTCAAGCTCACAGCAGAAAACATTCTGTGCGCGACCGGTCTGAAGATCAAGAAAGCCAAGAACAAGCGAGCTAGCTAGGCCAAATAACGACGCGCTAAAGGAGATCCCCATACCAACTAGGGGCTTCTGTAAGCCATCCTTAAAACGGTCGAATACTAATTTAAGATCTCCTTCACCAAGGCTTAAGCTACCTATCACACTTCCGATACCACCGACGGTCTGTAGCAGGCCCCAGAACGTTCCGAGCAGTCCCAACAGGATTAGCACGTTCATTAGGTAACGGGAGAGATCTCGACTCTCATCAACGCGGGTAAATACCCCATCAAGCATAGCGCGTAGCGATGTCGCTCCGATGTATGGCATCGAATCGTTTTTTTGCAGTACAGATGCGATCGGTACCAGCAAAAAAGGTGGCTCAGATGGCGCTCCTTGCGAGCCCTTAAAACCATGAATCCACTTTACCGAGCTATCGATCCTCCCAATCTGTCGGTAAGCTGCAACCATACCTAACAGCAGGGTAACTAGTATGCCCGTGTTAAAGATCGGATTTGAGCTAAAGGCTTGATAGATCCCGTTATGAACCAAGATGCAAAGCAGCAGCATTGCTACGGAAAATATGGTCATCGTCATTCGTGCGGCTTGAGGTCTGGTCATAAGGGCTTCCGTATAAAAATATGGCCTGCTGTAAACACCGCACAGCCTGGTTTTATTCCAAAAGTTCAGATGCTTGGAAAAGTGTTTTGGTTGCAAAAAAACGCTCCTAAAAAGAAGCTGGAAACAGGGTATTACTTGGCATAACTAGCAGGAAGCTTACTCTGGGGTAAGTGCTTACGTATCAGGCAATCTAACCAGTACAAACTTGTCGGTGATTGAAGCTATGCCGGCTTTCCTCTACCTCTAGTGGATGCTTTCTCTGGAGCTTGTATGGGCCGCACAAATGGAAAATCAAAGGAGAGTTTTAGTGAGCCCTCGTTTAGCTTTCCGAGGGATCCCCGACCCTTGATCCACTCCTGCTGAGATTTAAAATGGTCGCTTCCATCATGCTTAGGAACCCTTCCCTTTCGCAACTCCTGAATCATAACCATAAACGCCTCATGCGGCTCATTATAACAAACAAGGGCCGCAACGAACCACGGCGTATCATGCATAACTGCATTATATATCACCCTGATAGGCTGCCCATAATCAGGAAACAGTTTAAAAACATCGTCACAGGATACCTTATATTTATCTAGCATCCGATGGGCAAGTAGCGAGATTCGCGCTTCGAAATCAAGGGCTATCATCTGGGGAGATATCTCCCAGCTCGCAGCTTTCTGCATGTCTATGCTTTGCTGCTGTTTGACAGCTGCTCGCTCTTCTTGCTCCTGGCGCTCCTGCTGCGCATATTCATCAGCAGCATTTAATAGCTCTATACGGGTAACTCCACAAAGCGCCAGCGCAGCCAGTCGTAGCGCTCCAGAATTTGCTCCTGCTGGTTTAATCACGCCTGCTCGCATCTCTACCAGAGCAGCTACCGATGCATTTACAATGGGTGCAGGGTGCTCCTCGTTCCTACTTGGTTCTGTTTTACGTACGTGATCGACCAATGCGTGAAACCCCTGCACAACATCTCTCTTCGTTGCGCACAGTTTGCGCCACCGTACTATCGCTTCAACCATGTTGGGACTATCAGCACAACACTCAAAGAAGATCTTCTCAGGAGAGCCCGCCTTATAGCCGAACCCCTCTAGCAGAGCCTTTTTATGCTCCTTTGTTATCCTTCCCGTCTCACGCGCATGTTTAACCGCTCGTCTGTATACGATCTGAGACAGTCCGGAGCCCCGCAGAAATGTGCTTAGTAATCGTTCCTCGGTTGTAATCGTCGATTTTTTGGTTGAAACATCAGGGGATAGTTTCTGCGCCGCAATGCTCGTAAAGAGATGCCTGGTAAAAAGCGTGTGCCCGGATTTAGCTAACTTATCACCGTAAGCCCATAGCCACTCCGTTAGAAACTCTTGGCGCTGATTCAGGCTACTGAGCGGTTGTACCGTACGCAGCTCCCCTAGGCGCCGAACCTCTTGGACAATAGCGGCCTCAGATACCGCAGCCGATTTGCCCCACTCAAGCCTCTGAATATCCTCTTTAGAAAATGACAGATCTGCGTAGCCAACGCTCCATATCTCGCGCTCAATAGCTATGGGTGAGGTTATGGCACTTCCATTTCGTCTCAAGGATGCTGCTACCTCTGATCGCTTCTGCTCCAAGAGAGTGCTCAGCTCATTGTCACTGCGCGCTATCAGATGCGCCAGAACTCCGCTCGTTACAAGACTACTATATTCGCCGTATTTTAAAGCCCTAAAGACGGGGTGAACTGGCTTAAGGGGATAACTCTCACGCAATCCAAGGGCGTCTGCAAGTTGTGCATTAGAAAGCCCCCGCTCTTTTGCTATGGTTTGCAACCGATCCTCAAAGCTTTCCGGGCGATTTCTATACGCCGCCTGCCAGCGCTGCTTCGATTCTGCGAGATCTTCCTCAGTAAGGCTTCCAAGCTTACGAAGTGCGGCAAAAGCAGGGGCGATCTTTTTCCAGGGAACTAGATTAAAATGAGCCAAGGAGCACACAACGATCGACTGCAGCTTAAATTCAGTACCCCTACCGAGCGTTTCTACATCCACTTTAAGTCCGCTCGCACTAAGTAGAAGATGCAACTTCACTACCTCAATGGGCCTCCCACGCGCCTTTGAATCGCTTAACCAAGCGTTGCGTAATTCGATAACACTTGGATTACTCCAAAGTTTAGCTGAACATTGCGGCGTCCGCTCAGAGCTCGAGATAAAGCCTATCTTCTCGGCAAAGCCGAGTAGCTCCGAGAAGTCTGTCACCGAGAGGCTTTTACCTCTACTCCAAAAGGTCTTATACTGGAGTCCTGTAGCGGACTCAAAGCGTTCAGGGCCAACCTCATAGCGCCAGCGACAAAGCGTTCCATAGAGGGTATTTCCGTGCTTAGTCGTAAGAAGTTTGAGCAGCTCGTGCTTTGCCTCCCCTAGTGCCAAAGAGATTCCAGCATCCCCCCTTTCACCTGAGATCCTCTCCCACCCCTGCAAAATACGGTGTATAACCTCGGGATTATATTTGGCCCTGCCAAACTCCCGCTCATGCTCTAAACTCGCCAGGGTAGATTTTGTGAGATCTCGCATCTGCCTGGCATACTCCTGCGGCGAGAGGTGTAAAATTTCACACCGTACGCGTGCCATAATCCATGAGATCGGATTACTTTGGTTCCAAGCTCGCAGCAACCCCTGATTAAGCGCCTCATGGGTACGCTCATAACCAGAGAACTCCTCCCTTAGGATCTCACGAAGCCCACCCCAGAAACCGCTCTTTTGCGTTGTTCTTGCAGGGAGAACCAGCTCCGTCAGGCCGTCAGGTGAGTCTATCGGGGAATATACTTGATCGATCCCCTCTCCCCTCTTTTCTGGGGACATCTCTCTGAAAGCTTGAATACTCACTACCTATGCACCTGATTACAAAACTATACAGCCATCGGAGTAGGAGAGTAGTACAAAATTCTCATAACACAACTGCTTTTTTGAACTGTTACTATGAACAGAAAGGACCTCATAGCACCTAAAACCTGCTGCCTCTGCGGATCTGGATTGATTATTATTAACCCAATTTGTGAACTATTTACCCTAATATAAGCTTGTCGCTGGTTAAATGGATTCGATCTTACGAATGGATCGTTACTATAAGCGCGCCACTAGATAAATCGCAGCGATAGATTCCTATCTCTTACATAGCAGTACGATAAACCTGCCCGATATCATCTGGGCCCTCAACGCAGACATCTAAATTTTTAAGCAATCCATCGTTTAATCCGTAGATCCAACCATGCACCGCTAACGGATGCCCTGTCCTCCATGCTTGCTGCACTATGGTTGTCTGGCAGACGTTATGAACCTGTTCAATAACATTAAACTCGCACAACTTATTAACTCGCTCATCCTCGTCTGCAATTGCTATCAGCTCCTGCTGATGGTGGCTATAAACGTCCCTGATATGCCTTAACCAGTTGTCGATCAGCCCAAGCTCCGTATCGCGCATAGCAGTTCGTACTCCACCACACCCGTGATGGCCACAGACTATGATGTGCTCAACCTTCAGGATCTCTACTGCGTATTGAATTACGGAGAGGCAGTTAAAGTCGGTATGAACAACTAAGTTTGCAACGTTGCGATGAACAAAGAGCTCTCCCGGGGAGAGAGCTACGATCTCACTCGCTGGAACCCTGCTATCGGAGCATCCGATCCATAAATATTTAGGGGCCTGTAGCTTAGAAAGGTTCTTAAAAAAGTTTACATCTTGAGCCGTCTTACTAGCTGCCCAGTTCCTGTTGCTCTCAAAAAGCTTCTTTAACGTTCGCATCTGCTATGATCCTTAATCATAAATATGGAGGGGCTCTCACAAGGGCTCCATCTTACTTTATCAAGACCCATAAGTCACAATAATTGCAACTATTCACCCTAAAATGAGCGTCCCCGATCAGGGGACATCAAGAAAGAATGTTTCACCAGCAACAAGCTAATACTGGGGTGAATAGTTACCAACAATACCTCCCCCGACCGTTGGCAGACATGCTATAAACCATGAATGAGCCGATCTTACAGCATATTCTCGCGACTCTTTTTTTCTTGGGTCGGTCCCTTTATTGATCGCAACACTAAGACCCCGCTTGTAATAGAGACCCTGCTTGAGCTTCCTGCTGGCACAGCATCACGCCGAGATGCAGATCTGCTGTTAGCCGCACTAAAAGAGCAGCACGCCGGTCGCTTTGCCTTACATCTCGCCGTTGCACACTGTTTTAGGTGGCAGTTTCTGCAAATATTTGGCATCTCCATGCTGATGCTTGTGGCGGGGCTCGCCACTCCACTTATCCTAAAGGAGCTAATTACTGCTCTTGAGCATAGGGTTATAGTGGCTCCAGGCTGGCTGGCTAACTGCTCACATGCGCTGGGGATTCCCCTTGCCTCAATCTATCCGATCCTGTGCTCCCTTGGCCTATTCCTTGTTACCCTAATCTCACTCCTCTCGGTTCACCACCTCTTCTATACACAGATTATGCTCTCAGTACGGGCCCTACAGGCACTACGAACGATCATATATGAGAAGTCCTCGCGGCTGGCACGCAGCGAGCGCTCTGCGGCACCTAGCGGTTTTATTATAAATCTGGTCGGCACCGATGCTACGAAGGTGCAGTGGTTTCTGCAGTTCGTACACGCCACCTGGTATCATCCAATGCAGATAGTATGCGCGTTTTATCTGCTCTATAGATTTGTTGGTATCTGTGCGCTTTATGGAGCTAGTGCACTATTGCTCTTTATGCTTGCTGCTGCCGCAATTCTTAAGTACCAGACCGGCATCAAGCGCCGCATAATGAAGATCTCTGATCAGCGGGTGAGCTTGACCAATGAGGTCTTGACGCACATTAAGGCCGTAAAGTTTCAGGCCTGGGAACGCCAACTCTCTGCTCGTATCTCTGCTCTGCGCGCACAGGAGATAGAACTTCTTAAGCTCTCTAACCTACTCTCCTCTCTTGGCGGCCTCCTATCAAACCTGGCACCGACGATAGCGCTATTGATTACCCTCGGCTCCTACTCCTCACTTGGTGGAACATTAGATGCTTCGTTGGTGTTCCCTACCATGTCGCTATTTATGCTACTGCGCTTCGCCCTTAATACCCTGCCGGACACGGTCCTTAACCTACTAGAGGCCCTTATTGCGCTGGCACGTATGCGCTCTTTTTTAGCTCGTAAAGAGTTCACCAAGCGCCTAATAACAAAGGATGCCCGTACCGCTCTCCGGATACATAACGCTACCTTTGAGTGGGCGCCGGGGGAGGTGGCCATTAAGGTTCCTGAGTTGACGATTCAAAAGGGTGAGCTAATAGCGATAGTAGGGGGTGTAGGGAGCGGAAAGTCGGCAATGTGCTTAGGGCTACTAAATGAGATCGCGTGCGCGCAGGGAATAGTTGAGGTCGCAGGAACTCTCGGCTACGTAGCGCAGCAGCCCTGGATAGTGAGCGATTCAATCAGATCTAATATTGTGTGCGGGCTGCCCTTTAATGATCTTCTCTATCAACGAGCTTTACAGGCAAGCTGCCTCGGCCCTGACCTAAAGCTTCTTCCACATGGAGATTCCACCGAGATAGGCGAGCGCGGAATAAACCTTTCCGGGGGGCAGCGTCAACGGATTGCACTAGCTCGTGCCCTCTACGGAGTAGCTGATATCTATCTGCTCGATGATCCATTAAGCGCGCTTGATTCAGGGGTCGCGAATCAGGTCTTTGATCTCCTAATCTGTGGCGAGATGCTGGGCACAACACGCATCCTCGTTACGCATAGGATCGAATACGCACTGCGCGCGGACCGCATCGTTGTTATAGAAGAGGGCTGCATTGTTGAGTGTGGCTCACCAAAAGAGCTTCAGGTTGAAGGAACCCGCTTTCATAAGCTACTCTCATTTCATAGCGAGCTCACCAAGGAGGCTTCAAGCACCCTGCGTGAACATGGTACAAGCCATATAAGCGAGGAGCCTTCTTTCACGGAGGCGCCCGAGGAGCATAAGTATGAATCAGATGCGCCGTCTCGCTCAATTATTGAACAAGAGGAGCATCAGGTCGGAGCGGTCAATTGGGCGCTAGTACGGGAGTATCTGAGGCGTTTTGCTCCCGGTTTTGTCGCTCTTAGCGTGTTATCATTCGTCATTGGACGACACCTCGCATCGCTTGGAACCGACCTCTGGCTTGCTAAATTCTCAAATGAAGGGGTGTCCTCGCTTGCTCTTTTCCTGGGCGGCTATTGCGGCTTCGTGATCGTTTTTAGCTTGCTTCATTTTATGCGCACCTTTCTCTTTCTTCATCGAGGGCTTGTCGCCGGACGGGACTCACACGATCGCCTTATCTCTGGCATACTCGCAGCACCGCTCCGCTTTTTTGAGGCAACCCCAGTAGGGCGTATCCTTAACCGCTTTAGCCGTGATCTCGATACGATTGAGTCTCGACTTCCTCGATCGATCCTCGAGGCTATTCACTGCTTCCTTGATGTTTTGGTGGTAATCGGTATCCTAGTTGTGCTGCAGCCAATAGCCTTAGTGATTATTCTTCCCATCTTCTATGCCTATAACAAACTGCTACGACTCTTTCGCCCGAGCGCGCGTGAGGCGCAGCGACTCGATTCTATTTCAAATTCACCCATATTTGCGCTCGTATCTGAATCCCTAAACGGCATCGAAACTCTCCGTACTGGTTCCCTTGCCACGATCTTCCTGCACCGTTTTGCAGGATATCTCGATATAAACACCCGTGCAGCGCGCTCTATCACCGCAGCGAACCGATGGCTTGGTATTAGGCTTGAATTTCTGGCGGCCGTAGTCATCCTTGCTGCTGGTATCTCAGTATCACTACAGGTTAACTCAGGACTCTCTTCAGCTATCGCTGGGCTGCTTCTCACCTACGCTATCAGTATAACTACGAGCATGAACTGGTTTGTGCGCTCCCTCGCAGGGTTTGAAAGTAACCTGACATCGTTCGAACGGATTAATACCTACTCTCACACCCCCTCTGAAAGGGTGCAGGGAGATTTAGCGCCCCCTGGATGGCCTAGTAAAGGAGAGCTTCGGTTCGTTAACCTCTCGGTTAAATACCGGGAAGAGCTTCTACCTGCTCTCTCTAAAGTTACCTGCCATATACCGGGTGGACTGCGCGTAGGGATCGTAGGGCGCACCGGCTCTGGGAAAAGCACCCTAATACTCGCCCTAGCACGGCTGATTGAGCCAAGCGGCGGGCAGATAGAGATCGATGGAGTTAATCTCTCGACACTCTCGCTTGAGGCTTTGAGGAGCGCTATTACAGTTGTTCCACAAGAGCCGGTACTATTTTCCGGAACGCTGCGTGATGCGCTAGATCCATTTCAGAGAAGCTCTGAAGGCGCTATTATGGAGGCCCTTGCACGTGTTGAGCTTACGGGATTTATAGCTGAACTTTCAAAGGGGCTAGGAACTGAGGTTCACGAAAACGGGGCTAATTTTAGTAGTGGGCAACGGCAGCTTATCTGCCTTGCGCGCGCGCTACTACGAAATAGTAGGGTCATCATCCTCGATGAGGCGACAGCCAACATCGATCTAGAAACAGACTACGCCATCCAACGTACTATTCGGCGCGAGTTCTCTGGAGCAACGGTCCTAGTTGTGGCGCATCGGCTTGGGACAGTTCTCGATTCAGATCTTATGCTGGTCTTAGATGCTGGACGGCTTGGGGAGATCGGTGCACCCGCAGACCTGCTGACTAAGAGGGGCTCACTCTTAGCTGCTTTGGTTAATGAGATGCGGCAATGCTTATAGAAGGCGTTCGTGGCATCGCAACGCAACATATCGCTGCTTGGCGCAGTCCAATGGATTCCCCTTTACCTTGCTGGTCAACTTCACCGCAGGAGCTAATTCTTAAAGCTACGTAACTACTTAGCCGCTAGCTCTCGTATAGCCTCAATTCGCGCAACTCGGTGTGAAAGCAACTCCCACTCCGGGTCAAACTGGCTGAGAGATTTAAGCTGCGTTCTTAGTAGCTCAACATCATCTGAGAGCGGGCCCTTATCCAACGATGCTGGGAGATCGACGAAATCTGCCAGAAGGGTTAGTACGTTATTACTAAAGGTACAGATACCACCTGAGGCGATAAATCTCTGCGGCGCTGCATCCGTAGCATCAACGTACTGAGCTATGCCGGTCGAGATAAGACCTACGTATTCGCAGTGCTTAGCAAGAAACCCGAGCTCACCGGTCTCAGAGGGTACATTCACAGAACGCACCTCGGCCTCGACCTCAAGTCCCCGACCAGAAAATACCTTTAACTGAAACGTTCCCTCTGACATCCCCTACCCTTCTTTTGCCCTTATGCGGCCTGTGCAAACTCAGCAGCCAACTTCTCTGCCTTAGCGCGAACTGAATCAAGCGTACCAGCGTATAAGAATGCCTGCTCAGGCAGATCGTCCAACTTACCGTCGACCAGCTCGCCGAAGCCCTTAATGGTATCCTCAAGCTTGCAGTACACGCCCGGAACTCCGGTGAAGGCCTCTGCTACGTGGAACGGCTGGGAGAAGAATCGCTCGATCTTTCTAGCGCGTGCCACGGTGAGCTTATCCTCTTCAGACAACTCATCCATTCCGAGAATGGCGATAATATCCTGAAGATCCTTGTAGCGTTGTAAGGTCTGTTGAACCTTACGGGCTACGCGGTAGTGCTCCTCACCAACAACGCCCGGCTCAAGCGCCGTAGAGCCAGAGGTAAGTGGATCAACCGCTGGATAGATACCCTTCTCGGTGATGGAACGCTCAAGGGCGATCGTTGCATCGAGATGCGCGAAGGTCGTCGCCGGAGCTGGATCGGTGTAATCGTCCGCAGGTACGTATACAGCCTGAATCGAGGTGATTGAACCCTTCTTTGTGGAGGTAATACGCTCCTGCAGCTGCCCCATGTCGGTTGCCAAGGTTGGCTGATATCCTACCGCGCTCGGCATACGTCCAAGTAGCGACGATACCTCTGAACCTGCTTGCAGGAATCGGAAGATATTATCAACGAAGAGCAGAACGTCTCGGCCCTCCTCGTCACGGAAATACTCAGCGGCTGTAAGCGCCGAAAGTGCAACGCGGAAACGTGCCCCTGGTGGCTCGCTCATCTGACCGTACACAAGGCAGGCCTTATCGATAACGCCCGAGTCCTTCATCTCATGCCAGAGATCATTTCCCTCACGAGTACGCTCACCAACACCTGCAAACACAGAGAATCCTCCGTGCGCCTTAGCGATGTTGTTAATAAGCTCCATGATGATAACGGTCTTGCCCACTCCAGCACCGCCGAAAAGTCCGACCTTGCCACCCTTAAGGAACGGCGCAACCAGATCTACGACCTTAATGCCGGTCTCAAGAATTTGCTTCGATGTCGACTGATCCTCAAATGATGGCGTTGGACGATGAATCGGCCAGCGAGTATCTGTATCAATTGGACCGAGCTCATCGATTGGACGACCAGTTACGTCGATGATTCGACCAAGGGTCTTCTGCCCTACTGGAACCGATATCGGCGCGCCGGTATCGACAACCTCCTGACCACGCACAAGACCCTCAGAGGAGTCCATCGCGATGCAACGGACAACATTATCACCAAGATGCTGCGCAACTTCGAGCACCAGGTTGTTCTGCTGGTCATCGATATTGGGGTTTGTTGTAACGACAGCATTATAGATGTTTGGAATGCCGCCACCCTGCGGAAACTCAACGTCGATTACGGCGCCAAGAACCTGTAGAATTTTTCCCTTTCGTCCCATTGTCTCTTTCATATCATCTCCCATTCTTACTTGAGTGCCTCAGCTCCACCGACGATATCGAGCAGTTGGCTCGTAATACCTGTCTGGCGCAACTTGTTACGCGTTAGCGTGAGGCTGTGAATCAGATCTTTTGCATTCTTGGTGGCGCTATCCATGGCGGTCATGCGATTAGCATGCTCACTCGCCCGCGTATCAAACGAAGCCTGGCGTACAATGGCGCGCATAATACGGGGCACAACCGCATCAAAGACACGTTGCGGATTAGGCTCAAAGAGCGTTATGCCGGTGGCCACGCTAGCGCCTACCGTTGTGGTCGTTGCAAGCAGCTCCCGGTTGAGTGGCATTAACCTTTCAGCCGTCGGTATCGTCAACATAGCCGAACGAAAGCGGGTGTAAACAAGATGGAGCTCGTCGAATTCACCTTTTAAGAACTCAACCTCAAGGCGTTGACAGATCTCTTGCGTTGGCCAGTTATTAGGATCGTCTGACAAAACCTCGATCGCCTCGATATAACTCTTATTGGTGCGGCGGTAATACTCAGCGGGCTTCTTGCCGAGGATTACACTTGAAATCTCAACCCCTGGATACTTGGCTCGCAGCTCGCCGTAAAGCGCCTCTACCCGACGATTAGTGTTGGTATTAAACCCTCCGCACAGGCCACGACCAGCACCAAGAACAAATATACGCACACGCTTTACAGGGGTCCTAGCCTCAAGCAACGGGTGCGAGAACTCGCTTCCAGCCTGAAGCTGCGCCAAAACCCCGCGCAGTGCCTCCGTATAAGCGCGCGAGCGGACAACAGCATCCTGCGTCTTGCGTAATTTAGCCGCAGAGACGAGCTTCATCGCGTACGTGATCTTTTTTGTGTTGTTCACCGACTTTAGTCGTCGGCGAATCTCTTTAAGACCTGCCATGAGGTTTTATCCCTTATCCCCTAAGCTGCGTTTGCGTGCGCCTGTGCGTTTTTGGTCTTAGTAGCGGCACCGTGTGCGCCGTTGGACGACCCGTTAAGTGACGTTGCGGTACCAGCGATAAACTGTTCGACAAACGTGCTGATCGCTTTCTTAAGGCGCTCAGTAATATCCTTATCAAGCTCTGCCTTGCTGCGCAGATCGTTCATAAGATCCGTTTGATTTGAGAGCATGTAACGATGTAACGCCTCTTCAAATGGACGAATCTGCGCTATCTCTAGCTTGTCGGTATAACCATTTGATACAGCAAATATCGAGAGTACCTGCAGCTCAACCGGCATCGGCACGTTCTGTCCCTGCTTTAATATCTCAACTAAACGTGAGCCCTTTGCGAGCTGCGCACGGGTCGCTGGATCTAGGTCCGATCCGAACTGCGCGAAGGCCTGCTTCTCTCGGTACTGGGCCAGATCAAGACGTAGCGTTCCTGCCACCTTCTTCATCGACTTTACCTGTGCAGCTCCACCCACTCGCGACACCGAGAGACCAACGTTCACCGCCGGACGAACACCGGAGTTAAAGAGGTCGGCCTCAAGG
>JAPLFS010000036.1 GCA_026390555.1 Pseudomonadota bacterium | reverse complement strand
TTCGGACGATTTAAAGTCGAGTTCGGAGACCCTGAGCGGTTCTCATCGCTATCCGAGCTGATGGAGGCTATCTACTGCTACATCGGCTACTACAACACCGAACGGATCCATTCCGCTCATAGGGCGCCTCCAGCAATTGCCAGAAAACGTGCTCAAGCTCAACTAACAACTTATCAACAAGTTATGAGTCTCCCCCCTCGAGCACCCCCCTCCAGCCCCTGCGGGGCTGAGGAACAGCCGAGGCTACTGATTTAAGACTATGTGTTCAAAGAAAGGGGACCTTGACAATGGCTTCGCCTACGCTTAGGGACTGCCAAAAAATGTTCCTTACGCCAGCACAAGCTTCGCAAAGCGGTACACCAACTTCTTTGGCTCATCGAACGCTGCAAAGCGCACCGTAACTGCGGCGGAGCTGCCGCTACCGTTAACCACATCCACTACCCCCTTACCAAACGTAGGGTGGATCACCTCTACACCTGGGGCGAGCTGCTCAATAGCAGCTGAGCTCTTTTCAAAGTACTCCTTGGGGGTCTCTATCTGCTTTTTAATCGTATCAGCCGGAGTTAGGAGTTTGCGCATCTGATCAAGGGTAACATTGACGCGCGGCTCAGGTGCCTCAACCCTGCTGGAATAACCCTGCTTTCTCTTCCAGCTACTAGTTGATTCGTCCTCCTGATCTTCAAATGAGAAGCGGGGGTATCCATCCAGGAAGGTCGCCCCCTGCGAGCGCTCGGTTGCAACGGCTATTGTACGATCGGGTGCGATATCCTTAACAAAGCGGCTAGCAATCCGTGCACCCCCGGCACCTCCACCCGAGGCGAACATGCTTCGGTAATAGGCGCGGGTTAGATAAAGGACTCGCATCGCGCGCGTTATCCCTACGTAACACAGCCGCCTCTCCTCTTCGAGACCTATCGGATCATCAAGGGAGCGGTAGTGTGGTAGTAGCCCCTCCTCAAGTCCACTTAAAAATACGACAGGAAACTCTAGCCCCTTGGCTAGGTGCAGCGTCATCAGCGAAATAGTCTCTGGTTTTTCGTTCTGTAGTTGCGTCACACCCTGGCTAACCGGAATATCCGCACTGGAGGTAAGTGAGATGCGATCAAGGAAGTCCTTAATCACAACTTCGTTGTCCTCCCCTGCGCGCTCCATCGTGCCCCCTAGGGAAACGAGCTCCTGTAAGTTTTCAATGCGGGACTGCGCAGCAGGGTCCTTCATGGTGGCGAGGCGTGGACCGTACTCGCTACGCTCAATGATAAAGCTGATTAACTGACCGAGCTTCATCGTTGCTGCGGCGGTCTTAAGCTCTACTATAAGCTCGATAAATTTCCTGACGCTCTTGTTCTCTTCAGCGATAGCGATAGATGAGTGCAGAAAAGGAGTTGAAGTTCTGCGGGATTCTTCGGCGATGGCCTGTATGGCCTGTGCGCCGATACCACGGGGTGGCGTATTAACGACGCGCTGAAAGGCCTGATTATCGGCCGGATTCATCAGCAGTCGCACATAGGCCAGGATATCTTTAATCTCCTTACGATCGAAGAACTTTAAGCCTCCAAAGATCCGATATGGAACCTTTGCCCGCACAAGCGCTTCCTCAAGTGCGCGGGTCTGCGCATTGGTGCGATAGATGATTGCTATCTCTGAGTACTTATTGCCCTGCGTTGCAAGACGTTGAATCTCTGCCGCTATAAACTCCGCCTCCATGTTTTCATCATATCCGATAAAGGTTCGGATACGCTCCCCGGCCTCGCTAGCGGTCCAGAGCTTCTTTGGCTTGCGTGATTTATTCTTCTCGATAACGGAGTGCGCAGCATCTAGAATTGTGCCGGTAGAGCGATAGTTCTGCTCAAGCTTAACGACCTGCGTGTTGGGAAAATCCCGCTCAAATTCAAGGATATTGCTAATCGTTGCACCACGAAATCCGTAGATAGATTGATCGTCATCCCCTACAACGAAGAGGTTTCTGCGAGGCTCAGCAAGGAGCCTAATAAACATGTACTGAACCTTGTTCGTATCCTGAAACTCATCAACTAAGATGTAATGTAACGTTCTACGATAGTACTCAAGCTCCTCTGGAAATTCGCGCAAAATTCTAACCGCGTTGACCAGCAGGTCTCCAAAATCCATCGCATTCGCGGCTAACAATAGCTGCTGGTAGCGTGCGTAAACCTGCGCCTGGAGATCGGTTTCGATGTTAAAGGCCTGTTTTCCAACCTCCTCTGGCAGGATATAACTGTTTTTTGCCCGATCGATCGCGCGTGAGAAGGTGTCGAGGGGGTAGCGATCCTCGTTGATATTGAGCTCCTTAAGAACCTGCTTTAGTACCCCCTTTGAGTCCTGGTCGTCATAGACAACGAACTGATTTGAGTATGAAAGCAGTTGTGCTTTGTGTCTAAGAATCCTTAATCCAGCGGAGTGAAAGGTAGAGATCCAGATTCCATCAGCACGCTCAGAAAGAAGCTCTTTAAGACGCGTACGCATCTGCTCTGCGGCTTTATTCGTAAAGGTAACGGCAAAGATCCGATCAGAACGAACACCGCGTGCTTCGATTAGCTGCGCAATACGGTGCGTTAAGACACGTGTTTTCCCACTACCGGCCCCTGCTAAAACTAGGATCGGTCCATCCCCGTGCACAACAGCGTCCTGCTGCGGCGGATTTAACCCGGCGATTAGATCGTGCTGCATACCAGGCACTGGTTCAGTTAAATCGTTATTAATGTTGCTAATTGGCAGCGAACTTTGATCTCCGAACATAACAAAAGCCGCTAAAATGAAAGGTGGGTAGAATAGAAAAGGAGGGCGCACGCCCTCCCTTTATCCGCCACCCGACCATACCCGTAACGGGCATGGCAAACAATTGCGGGGCCTGATGCGTGACTGATGCGGGGCCTGATTTACCGCAGCCTGCGCGCCACCTGTTGACCACGCAACGAGACCTTAGCAACGCCACACATTACTCCGATCGAATCGTGCATCGTCGCGGCGTGCAAAAGAAGGCGTGCGATGTACGCGAGGGTCAGAGATGCGCATACGAAATCTAGCCCGGTTATCCATGTTCCATTTATCATAACGTTCCTCCTTGGGTTACTTCTACTCTTTTTCTATACCGAATAACCCCCATACTTCAAGTCTTTTTCTATATGCAAGATGTTTTTCTGTGAAAATCACTCAGAAATCACTGAGTCGTTCGAGTTTTCAAATAGTTGGCAACGCAAACGCCGTTCCCTTTATGCTTTCCGCCCCAAATCCTGCTAAGGTGAAGGGAATGTCGTCTGAGTACAATCGAAAGGATCCCCTCTATCTAAAAGCCAAGGAGGAGGGCTATCGCTCGCGCGCCGCCTACAAGCTTAAAGAGTTGCAACAGTCCCTTAAGATTATTCAAAACGGTGGGCATGTGCTCGATGTTGGCGCCTGGCCGGGTGGCTGGACACAGGTTGCGCTTGAGCTCGTTGGCCCCCGTGGTACCGTTACCGCAATAGATCTACAGGCCCTTGCTCCGCTAGACGATCCACGCTGCAACCTTCTGGTTGGAGATGCGCGCGACATAGGGGAGCTTCTAGGTACATCAGAGCCACGCTTCGATGCCGTTATCTCCGATATGTCTGCAAAGCTAACGGGGATTAAGGAGGCCGATCAGGCCGCCGCCGTGGGGTCTGCCGAGCTGGCTCTCTATGTTGCTCAAAATATGTTGAAGAGCGGGGGGAGCTTCGTCGTCAAGGTATTTAAGGGTGGGGAGGTTGAGGGGTTTGTCAAATCAACCAGGCCAATGTTTAATAAGCTTGTACGGTCAGAGTTAAAGTCATCGCGCAACACCTCGAACGAATTCTATATAATCGGTCTCGGATTTAAACGTTAAACCTAGCTAAACTTGCATGAACGTCGTCACCAGCACACAACAGGTCGGATCCTTCGTCATAGACACTACTGAGCAATGGGGCCGCTCCTGGATCTTCCTCTACCGCACAGCCGTGGCGCTATTAAAGCCCCCGTATAGGCCATACTTATACCTCACCCAGATGCTACAGATCGGGGTAGGATCAACGCTCGTAATAGCCCTCATCGGTCTCTTTACCGGTGCTGTGCTGGCGGTGCAGGGCGAGTATACCCTTTCAAAGTTCGGCGCTACCGCCTATACCGGCCCAGCCGTTGCGCTTAGTCTTATTAGGGAGCTCGGCCCAGTCTTGACCGCCCTGATGGTTATCGGTCGGGCCGGTTCCGCCATTACCGCAGAGATCGGAATAATGCGCATAACCGAGCAGATCGACGCGCTGCGCTCCATGGCGGTAGATCCGATTAAGTACCTTATGGCACCCCGTCTTGCGGCCGGTATTATCGCCATGCCCCTCTTATGCGGCATCTTTAACGTAGTTGGAATCTTTGGGGGATACATCGTTGGCGTCGGATTACTGGGCTTAAGCTCTGGAACGTTTATGAGTCAGATCATCTCCGCAGTTGGTTTGGTTGATATCTACTCAGGATTTATTAAAGCTACGGTTTTTGGTTTAATCTTCGGGTGGATCAGCTGTTACAAGGGCTACACCTGCGGCTTTGGTGCGCACGGCGTAAACAAAGCAACTACTCAGTCAGTGGTGACCGCCTCGGTTGCGGTGCTAATCGTTGATTACTTCCTGACCAGCGTACTGACCCGCTTATTCATGAAGTAATCGATGATCTCAGTAAGGAACGTTTATAAGAGCTTTGGTCAGCAGCAGGTGCTAAGCGGCATTACGCTAGATATAGAGCCGGGTAAAATTACCGCTGTAGTAGGGCCAAGTGGTGTCGGAAAGTCGGTGCTTTTAAAGTTAATCATGGGAATTATGACCCCCGATCAGGGCGAAATTTACATCGATAATGAGAACATCACCGCGGCGCGTTCTGAGGGGCGTCGAAATGAGATCCGACGATCTCTCGGAGTGCTCTTTCAAACTGCTGCGCTCTTTGACTCCCTCACCATCTATGAGAATATCGCCTTCCCACTACTAGAGCGCCCTCATCTGTCAGCCTCTAAGGTGCGCCGCAAGGTGCTAGAGATCTCGGAATCATTAAGCCTTATTCCGTATTTGGGAAATTTTCCGGAGCAGGTCTCTATAGGGATCAGAAAGCGCGTCGGTATGGCTCGCGCTCTAATTACCGAACCCAAGGTGCTACTGGTTGATGAGCCCAATACCGGCCTTGACCCCCTTGATGGTCAGGAGGTTTATGATTTAATCAATGCGTGCAAGAATCAGTGGGGCTTTACCGGCCTTGTTATCAGTCACGAGCTACCTGAGGTGTTTCAGGTCTCTGAGCGTGTCGTAATGCTATTGAACGGCGAGATTATCATCGAGGGGTCTCCGGCTGAGCTGATTGCATCAGCCAACCCCGCAGTGCAACAGTTTCTAAATGGGAGAACGGATGGACCAATCAAAATTCAATAACCCACCCTCGACAGCACAGCTCACTGTGCCCAAGCGTGGGTTTTCGCTTGAGTTCATGGTCGGACTCTTTACTATCGCTGGCGTTAGCGCTGCCGCTTATCTCGCCGTTGGCCTGGCTGGTCTCGAATTTAGCAGCAGCGACAAATACAATATATTTGCAGAGTTCGATAACATCTCTGGCCTTAAGTACGGGGCCTCAGTCGAGATCGGGGGGGTTCCGATCGGCGTTGTTTCAGAGATAGTTCTTAAAGACCCCGTGGCTCGTATTACCCTAAAGCTCAATCGCTCCATTAAGATTAAGGACGATGATATCGCCTCGGTCAGAACTAAGGGTATCATCGGAGATCGCTACGTAAAGATCTCACGCGGAGCTTCCTCTAAGTACATCGAGGAGGGGGGCACGTTGTTTGAGACCGAATCGGTTGTGGATATTGAGGATGTTATCGGCAAGCTCGTTCACAGCATTAGTGGGGACAATGATGAGCCAAAGGATGCCGCTGGCTCAAATAAGTAGTATTTAGTTTAAGAACAGGGATGTTTCATGGTTCGTATCGTTACTCTAATTATCGCCGTGGCTGCTCAGATCTTATCGACTAATTCTGTCTGGGCAGATGTTGCTACTTCGCCAAAAATAGAGATGCAAACTACGGTCAATGAGATCGTGCGTATTGCCGCCATCTATCCAGAGGAGTCCCAAAAGGCAGAGCGACGTGCAAAGTTACGCGCGGTTATTAATCCGAAGTTTAATTTCTCTGAGATGGCGAAGCGCTCTCTTGGGGCAAACTGGAACGATATTAGCATTGAAGAGCAGCAGGACTTTACCACCGTATTCTCTGAGCTCCTGGCGCGTACCTACCTATCTAAGATAGAAACGGTTAAGCCTGGTATGGTAAAGGTAGAGTCCGAGTCGGTTGAACTTTCCAGAGCCTCTGTAAAAACCAGCGTTATCAGTAAGGGTGACACATTTCCGATTGAGTATAGACTCTCATTCCAAGATGGTCGCTGGCAGGTGTATGACGTTGTGATTGAGAATATCGGACTCGTTGCAAACTACAGAAACGAGTTCTCGGGCATTATTCGTAAGAGCAAATTCTCCGGACTTATGGAGAAACTTCGGGCCAAGGTCGGATAATGCCATCCCTGTTACTAGAAGAGGTACTAAGCTCCTATTCAGCCGGACCACAAACGGGGATATTCACCGATGGTGGCTGCCAACCTAATCCTGGCCCTGGTGGCTGGGGTTATGTGCACGTAGTGAATGGAGAGATCCTTCACCAGGAGCACGGCCATGCCCCACAAACAACCAACAACCGCATGGAGCTTACGGCCCTTATCCGAGCTCTCTCCGCGCTCCCTAAGGACGCTCGTGTAGAGATGCACTCAGATAGCCTACTGTGCGTAAAGACCGTTAACGAGTGGGCTCCGAGTTGGGAAAAGCGGGGCTGGAAGAGAAGCACCGGTCCCATTGCAAATCTTGATCTTGTGCAGGAGCTCTATGCTCTAAGCCTCTCGCATCCCGGTGTTAAGCTTATGTGGATTAAGGCGCATAACGGCTGGCTATGGAACGAATACGCTGACTCGCTTTCTACCGCCTGGACGAGAACCATCTTATAGGCTGGTTCCCTATGACGACACAGGCCTCTACGACACAGGCTCCCAAACAAGCAACTCAGACCGCTCTGCGCGCCGCAATATTTGTAGCCGCTCTTGGTTACTTTGTAGATGTTTACGATATCGCTCTTTTTGGAATTGTGCGCGTCGATAGTCTTAAAGAGCTCGGTCTAAATAGCCAGGAGAGTCTCCTTACTTCTGGCGTGTATCTACTCAATATGCAGATGGGAGGCATGCTTCTTGGCGGCCTTCTATGGGGAGTTCTAGGCGATAAACTTGGGCGTGTTCAGGTACTCTTTGGATCGATCCTCTTATATTCAATCGCAACTCTTCTCAACGCCTTTGTTCAAGATGTCCCTAGCTACGCGCTGCTAAGATTAGTAGCGGGGATCGGCCTGGCAGGCGAGATCGGAGCTGGCATTACCCTTGTCTCAGAGATGATGCCTAAGGAGCGACGTGGGTTAGCAACAATGATAGTAGCAACGGTGGGGGTCTCCGGTGCTATCGCTGCTGCTGTTATCGGCAACATAGTATACTGGAGAACGACCTATATTATCGGCGGTATCGGCGGCCTCTCGCTTTTGGCCCTGCGGGTTGGTGTTTACGAGTCTGGGCTTTTTAACTCTGTAAAGAATAACAAGGATATCGCACGCGGAGATCTTAAGATGTTGCTCACTCCAGAAAGAGCCTGGAGATACCTCTCGTGTATATTTCTTGGTGTTCCGATGTTTTTCTTTATAACTCTGATCGTAACCCTTGCTCCGGAGCTTGGTCGTGCCTTGGGGTTACAAGAGGAGGTGAGCGCAGTAAATGCCTTGCTCTGTCATTCGATCGGAATTACGGCAGGCGACCTTGCAAGCGGCTTTCTTAGCCAAGCTCTTCAAAGCAGAAAACGCTCCCTCGCTATTTTCCTAGCCTGCGCATTAGTAACGATCTCAGGGATCCTATTAGGTCACGGCCAGTCAGCCTCTTATTTCTATACCCTTTGCTTATTGGCCGGTTTTAGCATCGGATATTGGTGTGTGCTTGTAACAACGGCTGCGGAGCAGTTTGGAACTAACCTGCGCGCGACCGTTGCCTCGACCGTTCCCAATTTTGTACGTGGCTCAACGATCCCGATCTCGCTTAGCTTTCTGGCCCTAAAGCCCTATCTTGGCACCGTTGGGGCGACTCAATTGGTGGGAGTAGTTTGCTTCTCATTAGCAGCAATTGGGTTGTATTCGCTTAGAGAGAGCTTTGCTGTAGATCTGAATTTTCTTGAGCTCCTGCGCCCAGCTAATTCCATCCCAGAGGAAGAGACTGAAGAGGTTCGCTCTGTAGGTAATCTTTAGGGCCCTCGCATGTCTGCTTAGTGCCCTAATTCTCTACTGTTTCTCTACTGTGATGCTTGCTTTGCATACACCCCGGCCGTAGCTCCACTAAGGAGTGGCGCCTTATAGAGATGCCTCAGGGTGTAGCTATCTCCGTGCGGCCCGGTAAAGCTCTGCGGAATCTCTACACCCCTTTCAAGCCATTCGCGCACGATAAAATCAGGCGCGCTGGTCGCGTTACTAAAGTCCGGTACATACACGATGCTACTAAGCGCCGGGTCAATCATGCGCCCGTAGCGCAAGCGCAGCTCGTTCCTATTGTCCTGGTCCCCACCAAACGATACACCCTGCTCGGCGCTACTCGCGCGCGCCTCCTGAAATATTCGTACAGCGTGCGAGCGCTGGTACCGCATAAGTTCAAATACGTGCTGGCCGTTACCCCAAAGATACCCCCCGATCGCAAGCACTGCGATCGCCCCTCCTAGCGCCCCCTGTCGGGCTAGGCGGCATAAAAATCTCGCCGCTACTAGATAGCTTAGTAGGATCGGTAGTGCAAAATAACGGCTCAGTATAAATGATGGCCTTAGGATTAAAACTATTACCACGGGAAGGATAATACTGACTGCTACAAGGATTGAAATCGGATCGCGCTCGCGCACCCAGAGTATCAGTTCAATAATAATGATAAGAGCCACTAGCACTGCCAGCAGCGCCGCCACTGCGGCCCCCTGCGGATTAAAGGCTGAAAGCTCCGTTCCTCCAAAGGAGACGCTCAACGTTGAGAGAAACACCTGCAGATAAGAGGCCTGTGGTCCGCCTCCTATAACTATCTCCCGATAGAAAAAAAAGCCTATTAGAATAGCTATAAGCGTTGGAGCGATTGTGGCTATCCATAACAAACTGGCTACACGCCCCCTCTGTAAAAGTGTGAGATATAAAAGCCAGGCTAGGGCGGAGATATAAAAGGGGATAAAGACCCCGTGCGATAGGATCCCAAGTATGGCAGCTACGGAAAAAACGTACGCCTTATATCTCTGCTGCTTACCGCTAGCTGCTTCAACCAGTACAAGAAAGCAGATCATCGCGCATAGTAAAGATAGCGCATAGCCACGCGCCTCCGATCCAAGCAGTACGAGCGGATAAGAGCTCGCTATAAGCACGCTCCAGATGGCACCACTCCAGCCAAAGCCACTCCTGTTTAGCGCAATTGCTAGGCAAGCAAGCGTCATGGCCGCATAAAGAATTGACGGTATACGATATGCTATGGGGCTAGCCGTTGGCCCCAGTACCCACATCCACAAACTATTTAAGAGGTGATTATTATCGTGGCGAACCTTGAGCAGAAGATCGCTTGAATCCTGCACGTCCTGAAGAAGAACTATTGACCACAGCTCATCTAACCACAGCTCCCCGGAAGCACACAGAGATCTAAGGATGGTTGCGATTATAACGGCGCAGATCGCAACTATGCAGGGTAGGGAAGCTCTCCCCGTTTTTATCAATGTTTCTCGCTGCGCGTTCATTCGATCCGGTGGTATACTACTACTGTGTTAACCCTTCGGTGCTTACGCTATCAGTTGCTTGTTCTGTTTGTCTTGGCCGTATCTGGCTGCTGCCCATGTTTTTACATGGCAGGGGTCGGCCCACTAACGCCCCTAACCCCCGCAGCCCACCTAGCCGTTGCCCATCGGGGTAGTGTGCATAGGGAGTTGCCGGATAATTCACTGGCTGCTTTTAGAGAGTCGATGACATCCGGGGTCTCCTTTCTTGAAGTTGATGTGCGGCGCTCCGATGCTGGGGATCTCTTTCTCTTTCATGATGGAAGCTTGAGCCTTCATAATTCGAACGCCCCCAGGGAGCTGCGCGGTGCTCGGGTTCAGGGGCTCTCTATCAAGGCCCGTAACGAGATTTCGCTTGGGTTTAGGACGGCACTCGACCATATACCTACGCTCTTAGAGGCCCTAAACCTTGTGAAGGGCAGCTCTGCTACCCTACAGCTAGATTTTAAGGGCGAATCAGACGCGCTGGTTCTGCAAGCCCTAGAGCTTGCGCGCTCCGAGAATCAGCTCCATCAGGTTCTTCTTCAGATCAGGAGCTCCGCGCGACTGAAGGTCGTTCGAGAGCACTTCCCTCAAGCCCGGCTTTTAGCCCGCTGTTTGAACATGCAGGAGCTGCAAGAGGCTCTTAACTACGGGGTTGAGTTTGTGGAACTTGAGCGCTGGATCTCATCTGAGGCGATTCTGTTGGCGCACGGTGCCAATGCAAAGGTGCTGATAAACGTCTCTGGCTCATGCCTTGATGAGCGCACTACCTGGAAATACCTACGCTCACGGGGGGTTGATACGATTATGACAGACTTTGCCGACCAGGCGTTAGGCAATACACCCCGGTAGCTGCTTTTAAAAAGCTTTTTTTTGGGGCAGGATGCTATGTACCGATTTGACCAGCGACAAGTTTATACTGGGATGAATATTTAGATGTTCTCTTACTCGCAAAATAATCCTGGAGATCTCTCAGATGCTCGCGCACCGCGCCTAACTTATATAGTTATCAAAGCGCATGATATCGACAGCACTGCTCTCTTTTACCGCAATCTTGGCCTCTCTCTACAAGAGGAGCGGCACGGCTCCGGCCCCATTCACTACTCTTTCGAGATTGCCGCAGGGGTTGTCTGTGAAATTTACCCTATCTCCGACAAGGCACTAAGATCAAACGGGTTGCGCTTAGGCTTTTCAGTTACAGATCTTAAAGCTACCTACGAAACCCTTACCAAGGCTGGTTTTACTATGCACCGAGAGCTTACAACAACTACGCCTAGTAGCTCCTTTGTTGCGCTCGATCCAGACGGCAATCAGGTTGAAATTACAGGAGTGGGGTAGGGGCATTACGTCATGTTACATAAAGATCTGCTCGTTGTTGGAGCGGGGCCCGCCGGGCTTACCTTAGCCAATCTGAGCCTTCCTCACACTCCAGTTACTATTATCTCAAGCAATCTGCCGGATGATAAAGCCTCCTCAAGAGCGAGCGGTCTTCAACCCCGCACCTTAGACATACTCGATCAGATAGGGGTTCTTGCTCGGGTGCGGTGTCAGGCGATCGAGTTGCTCGGCAACAAGATCTACATTGATGGGGATCAACGCTACGGCTTCTCATTCTACGATCCCAAGACGCAGCAACATGGGCTCTCAATCGACCAGTGGCGCATCGAGCGCTTACTCGAAGAGCAATTAAATTCTCAAGGTACCGCGGTCCAGTGGGGTACCTCGCTGATAAAATTAGCGCCATCAGAGGATCACGTTGAGGTTACAGTTAGAAGGCCAGATCAAGAGCTTGAAAAATGGAGATGTAACCTCGTAGTTGGATGCGACGGAGGGCGTAGTATTGTTCGCAAATCTGCCGACATCTCTTTTCCTGGCGAAACATATCAGGAGCGCTCGTTTATGTGCGAAGCGCTAGTGCAGGGCGATCTAGAGGCTGGATATATGCACTACTTCGTAGGGGCTGATAGTAGGTTAGTTCTCGTGCCTCTTAATACTCGCGGGCTATTTAAGGTTAGCGGAGCTTTGGCTCCCCACGCTACAGGCTCTCCAGAGGAGCAGGTACAGGCTCTCGTTCTAAAGCACGGCCAGGGGCGTTTAACGCTTGAGCACCTGACTGACTTTAGAACCTACTCTATCCATGCCCGTATTGCAGATAAGTTTGTTAAGGATCATCTGTTTCTTTGTGGGGACGCCGCACACCTCTTTCCGCCAAACGGTGGTCAGGGAATGAACGTTGCAATTGAAGACGCTGCTATCTTGGCCAACCTTTTTGGTCTCTATTCAAAAACCGGCAACGAGTCCTCGCTCTCGTCCTATGACGGGCGAGCACAGGAGGTTCGTGTGCGGCTTGATGAGGTACGAGCCAGCAGGTCCCGCTTTACCTATGAAGGATTACGCCAAGGGTTTGGTGCAGATAAAGAGCAGCGCCGGATTGAGAAAGAGGAGCTCTAGAGCACAGCGGCGCTATAAAAACTGACCTTGGATTAGCGCGCTAGCTAACAGCCTTAGCCACCCTACGGGTGCGCTTATTGCGGCTCTTGATCTTCTTCTCATCGCGAGCATTTCTTCTATTCCAGGTCTTTTTAGTAGGCGATGCCATGGTACAAACTCCTTAACTTTTCAGGTCCTAAACGTATCGAAGATGACCGAGCGGGTCAACTTTTGGCTGCTAGCGCTTTTTTTAGCGCTATTTCAGCTGGTTAGATATCAAGATTCCTAATTTTGAGGGCGTTATCCTCGATAAACTTCCTACGTGGCTCAACTTCGTCGCCCATTAGCACCGTAAAGATCTGATCGGCATCGATCGCGTCATCAATTGTAACTTGCAACATTCGGCGGTTGGTAGGATCCATGGTGGTTTCCCACAACTGCTCAGGATTCATCTCGCCCAATCCCTTGTAACGGGTAATGGCGAGCCCCTTGCGGCCCCGTTGATCGATCCAGTTGGCAACCGCCTCAACAGCATCGATCTTTTCAAGCTCCTTTGACTCTCCGCTGGTCGTTATCGTAAACGGTCCCTGGCCGATCTGCTCAAGCGCTTCGTGATAAACGTTACGAACCTCGGCAATCTTCTCAGAGATCCAGAGACGTCGCGTAATGGTAGCTACGTACGTCAGCCCCCTAAAGCGGGTTGTTATCTTAAAGCTGCTCTCTCCCTCGTGTTCATCTACAACCTCAACTGTCGGCTCAATTGGAACGCGAATCTTCACTGCCGCCAGTATCTGCGGCACTAGCTTTTCTAGATCGTCGCGCTTCCAAGAACGCTCGTTGAGCGCTATTACAGACTCTGATAGCGCTATAATTACGCGCTTATCAACCCGCTCCTGCTGAATCTCATTGAGAGCTTTCTGGATATCCATCAGGCGAACAAGAAGCTCCTTAATGGAATCGGCCTTAGTTACTTTGCCATCACTGGCTTCGATCGTTACGCCATCAACGCCGCCACCTATGATAATCTCAGTGAACTCCTTTTCGTTTTTAATGTAACGCTCCATCTTGCCCTTCTTGAGCTTATAGAGCGGCGGCTGGGCTATGTAGAGGTGCCCGCGTGAGATAACTTCGTTCATCTGGCGATAGAAGAAGGTCAGTAGCAGGGTACGAATATGGCTGCCGTCAACGTCGGCATCGGTCATAATAACGACCTTGTGGTAGCGCAGCTTCGCTACGTCGAAATCACCCGATCCGATTCCAGTTCCAAGCGCCGTGATAAGAATCCGGATCTCTTCAAACGAGAGCATCTTATCGAAGCGCGCCTTCTCTACGTTTAGGATCTTACCCTTTAGCGGCAAAATAGCCTGATTCTTCTTGTCGCGGCCCTGCTTAGCGGAACCACCGGCGGACTCTCCCTCAACTAGGAAGATCTCAGCCTCCTCCGGATTTTCATTCTGACAATCAGCTAACTTGCCTGGTAGTGCTGCGCTATCGAGCGCACCCTTACGACGAACTAGCTCGCGTGCTTTGCGTGCAGCCTCGCGCGCACGCGCAGCTTCGAGCGATTTGTTAACTATCATCTTGGCGATAGCGGGGTTCTCTTCAAAGTACTTTGCTAGGTGCTCTCCAGCAACCTGCTCTACGAAGCCCTTAATCTCGCTGTTTCCCAGCTTTGATTTAGTTTGTCCCTCAAACTGTGGCTCCGGAACCTTAACGCTAATAACGGCTACTAGGCCCTCACGCGTGTCGTCGCCCTGAATTCCCTCACTAAAGCCCTTAAGAAGGTCGTTTTTATTGGCGTAGTTGTTCAGTGTTCGTGTCAGTGCCGCCTTAAATCCGATCAGATGCGTGCCACCCTCCGGGGTGTTGATATTGTTTGCGTAGGTATAGATATTCTCTTGGTATTCGGTGTTGTACTGCATCGCTACTTCGATACCGACGCCATCACGCTCAGCCGAGATAAATATAGGCTCAGGAAAGATCGGGCTCTTTGCTTTATTAATAAAGGTAACGAAGCTTCTGATTCCACCCTCGAAGTAGAAATCCTGCTCCTTGTCAGAGCGCTCGTCGATCAACTTAATTCTAAGTCCTGCGTTAAGAAACGCCATCTCTCGTACGCGGTGCGCTACGGTGTCGTAGTTAAAGCTTTTTTGTTCGAGAAAGATCGTATGATCAGGATAGAAGGTTACCTTGGTTCCAGTTCCGGTAGCTTCTCCAATAACCTTGAGAGGCTCAACAGGATCTCCGCGACCAAACTCAATCGCGTGCAGCTTTCCGTTCTGCTTAATCTCTGCTCTTAGCCACTCTGAGAGCGCGTTCACAACTGAGATTCCTACGCCGTGTAGTCCACCGGAGACCTTGTAAGCCTCCTTCTCGAACTTTCCACCGGCATGCAGTTTGGTCATAACGACCTGCACTCCACTAACACCCTCTGTTGGGTGAATACTTGTTGGAATACCGCGCCCATTATCCTCAACTGTAACGGATCCGTTGGTGTGCAGGGTAACTGAAATCGTTGTGCAGTATCCAGCCAATGCCTCATCTACTGAGTTATCAAGCACCTCCCAGATCAGGTGGTGATAGCCGCGGTAAGACGTATCGCCGATATACATGGCGGGTCTTTTACGAACTGCTTCAAGGCCCTCTAGAACCTTAATTTGACCAGCATCGTAGACCAGTCCGGTCGATTGGGTAGTAGGGGCGGTACTCATTACTTCTCCAAAACAGGATAACTGCAATATTATAGGATAGTTAGATGCCTTTGGTAAAGATCAAACAATGCGAAGATTTTGCCCGCAACTATATGATATAAAACAGTTTATTAATGCGGTGTTAAATCAGGGTATATATCAGGGTAAAAATAACTGTCCAGGGAGGACATTTATGCGCGCTAGGCTGGGCCTACTATCCCTTTTTTAACTCTCAGCAGCTGCAGAGCTGAGTGCCTCCCTAGCTGCTCCGGAGGACTCGTCGTCCCGGTTATGATCAGTTGCCTCGGTTTTCTAAGTAGCGCTGCAAAGAGCCGCTCTGAGCGGCCAGAGTCTAGTTCAGAATCAACATCGTCTAAGAGAATAACAGGCGCTTCACCGTTTTGTGACTCGATAAGTTCAATCACCCCAAGCTTCATGGAGAGCACAACGCTTCTGGTTTGCCCTTGAGATGCATATGAGCGGCAGTCGACCCCAGATATGGAGATCTTAATATCGTCTCGGTGTGGGCCCACCACGGGGCTTCTCATGGCGATTTCACGGGGGGCCGCCCTCTCAAGCTGCTCAAGGAGCTGATCTCGTGAATCGCGCGCCCCTTGCCCCTCCTCCGTCATGGCGCTTTCAAGTTCAAGTGTAAGGGGGCCATCGCTTGGGGCATATTCAGAGTGAAAGCTTGCCGACTTATCTGATAATGATTCTATGAAGTTACGCCTGTTATCAACAACTTTCCCACCGTGCTCTGCTAGTAGCTCGTTCCAAACCTTCAGCTGTGGATAAGTTGTGTTTTGTTGCTTTAACAGCGCGCTTTTATTAGCTAAAGCACGTTGATATCCGAGCAAAGTTTTAAGATATCCGGGCTGCAGATCGACCATATGCCGGTCTAGAAACTTACGGCGACCAGCCGGTGCCCCCTTTACGAGGGAGAGATCTGCCGGGGAAAACGAGACCGCCCGTAATCGTCCGAGCAGCTCGGTAATCGAATCAAGCGCCTCGCCGTTTAAACTGCCCGTGCGTCCGCTCGCGGTAAAGATAAGTCCTAGCTCCTCGGTTCCGCTCGCCTGCGTAACTGTACCAAAGACAGAACACTCGCGCTCCCCAAAGCGCAGCAACTCGGTTGTTGAGTTTGTGCGAAACGAGCGCGATCCGGTCAGAAGATAAACGGCCTCGATTAGATTTGTTTTTCCGTTGCCGTTTAATCCAGAGATATATACGGGGCCTTCTGACAGCTCAACCTGCTGGTCTGCCAGATTTCTAAATTTATAGAGCTTAACTTTAGAAACGAACAATCTGCTCCCGGTATCAATCTAGTCTAAGCGGCATGACGATACCGAGGCACGACTCATCTGACTCAGCATAGAACCTTCCTGGGCCAGTTTCTCCGCTTAGCTCGATGATAAAAGGTTGATTCTCACCAACTATTGCTAGCGCATCTATGATATATCGCGCATTAAATCCAACCGACATATCCCTGCCGTTATATTGAACCTCAACCTCCTCCTGCGCCTCTCCAACCTCCGGAGAAGAGCTAGAGATCTTTATCATGTTAGAAAGAAAATCAAATCGTACCCCTTTGTTTTTATCACTTACGACCAGCGAAACCCGTTTTAGCGCCTGTGTTAATTGTGAGCTTAGTACGGCAATCTTCGTTCCTGGGCCTTTTGGAACGGCCTGTTGATAATTTGGAAATTCGCTGTCCATTAATCGAACAACCAGCTTCCATGTCTCTCCCTCAACAACCAGGAAGCCATCCCTTACATCCACCCCAACCAAAACATCCCCTACAACCTCAAGCGCCTTACGCACTTCGGCTAGTCCTTTGCGGGGAACTATCACGTGTTCGGTCATCTCTGTTTTCTTACTGGAGCCGTTCAGACCAAGTCCGGTAAACGCAACGCCCTCAAAGGGACGGGTTACAAGGGCTAGCCGGTGACCATCCGTTGCTACCATTCTAAGAGCTGTTGTTTTCCCCTCTTTAACGATCTCTAGACACACTCCGTTCATGTTATAGCGGCCCTCATCAAGCGAGGCCGCGTAGAGCGTTTTGTTAATCATCTCAGCTAAAATTGGAGCGGGAAGTTTGCAATTGGCCTTAAGCGCTAGGCTAGCCGGAACCGGGTATTCTTCTGCGCTAACTCCAACGATCTTAAGTTTTGAGTTAGTAGCTAAGACTTCAACGCGGTCTCTATCGCCAAGTTTAATGGTTACGTCGCCGTCGGGCATCTCTCGTACGAGCTCTCCAAAAACTTTTGCGCTAACGGTTATCGCTCCTGGGGTTTTTATCTGGGCGTTACATGTGGCGATAGCCGTTATCTCAAGATCGCTCGCCGTAACTTCAAAACTTTTATCCCTGGCTCTAAGTAAGAGATTACCAAAGATCGGCATCGACGATTTCTTCTCAGCTATTGCTAAGGTGATGTGGAGAAGCTTTGAGAGCTCAAGCTTCGATATCGTTAACTCCATTTTGTGTCCCTATTATGTATTAGATATATAAAGATAGTGAATAATACGTAGGCTATGCCATTTTCCGTGGAAAACACACTTAAATAGTGGGTTTAATTGGTTATATCATGTTGGTAACAGGCGCATAACAGGCAGTATAACTTTATCAGATATCCACACCCTAAAAAGTTCATAACATAAAGCCAAAGTTATCCACCAGCGAGCACCAAGTTATCCACAAACAATCACCGGGAATTTTACGCGACAGCCCTGCGTATCATACCAAAGCAGCTTTTCACCTGTGTATATGTTGTGGAAAAAGATCTGAATAGTTGGGTAAAATACAGCTAATCCACAGTGCTGTAAAAGCTGTTGGTAACATTAGTAACCAACTGGATTAACTAATTTTTACCCAAACAATCGCTTCTCTATATCCGCAACAAAAACCTTAGTCTGAGCATCTGTGGATAACTTACTTGAAACGACCGAAGCAGCGTGAATAACGCTAGAGTGATCGCGCCCCCCGAAGCGCTCGCCTATCTCTGGGTAAGAGGCGGTCGTATGTTTGCGGCAAAGATACATCGCGATATGCCTTGGAAAGGATAGGTTCTTAGTGCGACGCTTTGAAATAATATCACTAACCTTAATGCTGAAGTGATTAGCAACGGCCTTCTTAATATCTTCAACCGTTATATTAACAACCTTAGGTTGAAGAAGTGGCTTGAGAGCGGCGCGCGCCATATCCATCGAGATCGGAACGTTTTGAATGGAGCTGACGGCGTATAGTCGCGTCAGAGCGCCCTCAAGCTCCCGAACGTTTGAGGAGATACGCTCAGAGATAAGGTGCGCAACCTCCTCCGGTAGGTGAAAGTCCTCACTAAGGGCCTTTTGCTTTAAGATTGCAACGCGGGTTTCAAAATCAGGCGCCTGCAGATCGGCCGTAAGCCCCCATAAGAAGCGCGTCTGTAGTCGCTCCTCAATGCCAGGAATATCGGTTGGAATCTTATCTGAGGTGATTACAATCTGGCGCTTGGCGCTATAGAGGGCGTTAAACGTATGAAAGAACTCCTCCTGAGTACGCTCCTTGCCGCTGATAAACTGGATATCATCTATCAGTAGAACCTCAATCGTTCTCAATCTGCGCTTAAACTCCTCCATCTTGGCGTATCGGAGAGCGAGAATAAGCTCGTTTGTAAAGGTTTCAGAGGACATATAGAGAACGCGCGCTTCTGGGGAGCGTTGCAGCACGGCATTCCCTATAGCGTGCAAAAGATGGGTCTTTCCAAGACCAACTCCACCGTAGATAAAGAGCGGGTTGTAGCTCTGGCCAGGCTTTTCAGCTACCCGCATCGCAGCGGCGTGGCAGAACTGATTACTATTACCAACTACGAAATCAGAGAAGGTATAGCGCGGAGTTATGTTGTTATGGAGCTCGGGCTCATGAGCAGCTAGTTTGGCGGGCGTGCCATAGGGGCTATAGGAGGGCGACTTAGTTTGCGCGCCAGTTTGCGCACCAGGGAGTGCGCCAGGGAGAGATTCACCTGGGTTAGTACGCACACGTTTTACGATAAACGGTGTTGCAGGCTTACGGAGCCCAGAGGGGGCGTCTCCTGGTTGTGTGGCAGGGAGCTGCTCCCTAGGAATGATCGAAAGGAGTAGCTCAGAGCACTCAAGAAAATGGGAGAGCCTTTCGCGTAGAGCCGCCGAAAAGTTCGTTATAACGTAGTTACAGACCAGGCGCGAAGGGCCTCGAACTACCACGATCTCCCTTGTTGAGGCAGTAGTATCGATCTCAAGTGGTTCGATGTAAGCGGTTACGATGTGTTGATTTGTGTTGCCGCAGACCTCTGCGATAGCTAGCGCCCAGCCTTGCTCAATCGTAGTCGAAGAGCTGCTTGCATCGTTTTGTATGGTGTTTTCAGAGGAGATTAGAGAACGAGAGACCAACGACGCCGAGGCGTCTTCTTTTATAGTTGGGATTGTTTCCTCTGAAGCGAGGCTACCTAAAAA
The DNA here is from genome assembly GCA_026390555.1 of Pseudomonadota bacterium. NCBI lineage: Bacteria > Pseudomonadati > Pseudomonadota > Pseudomonadota bacterium. The sequence goes on along the minus strand of JAPLFS010000036.1, from coordinate 25,465 downwards.
GAGGTTACCGCTCATACTCCCCAAATTGATACGAAGAGATCGACCTAGCGAAACTCTGCGTCAAGTTACCATTAAGACACAGGACCCCTACGGTTTGAAAACTAGGAATCGCACTTAATGGAAAGAGCGTTATAGTACGAGGGGAGAAATTTACAAGAATCTAATGAGGGTTTTTTAAATGACCTGTTAGTAGCCGAGGACAGGATACAAGCCAAGATGGCTTTAAGTTATTTAAACAAAAAATCAACGGCGCTACCGCAATCAGGCACTTACGCCGCTAGGAGACTAAACAGTATAGAGTCCTAGTGTTTGCCTTAATCGGGCAAATCTTATACAACAGTGACGCCTAAAAAGCGGCTATGCAAGAACACTATACCTACCTAAATTCATTCGGGTTGCACGACGGCAACACGCAGAAACTAATCACCGCTGTTGTGTTCGGGACGGGGCTGCTTTTTATCGGCTCGCAGAGTGTGCGTAAGCTTGCCAAAAGAAGGGCGCTCCGGGGCGAGCACGACGGGATTATTCCGGAGGAGCGGATAACAATAGCAGGAGCGCTTGATTTTTTCATCGAGAGCTTCGTAGCTTTTCAGGACTCTATCCTTGGCAAAGAGAACCGTAAGTATCTGCCCCTAACTGGCACCGTATTTATTTACCTCCTTATCCTGAATATACTAGGGCTTATCCCAGGCGTTCCAGCAGCCACGACCTCGGTCTGGACGACCGTACCGGTGGCGCTTCTAATATTTATCTCATTTAATTATTACGGCATTCGGGAGCACGGACTAGTTAATTACCTCAAGCACTTTCTTGGGCCAGTTTGGTGGTTGGCCTGGTTTATCCTACCACTTGAGTTATTTGGAACGGCCCTAAGAATCCTAACCCTTAACCTGCGTCTCTTCTGGAATATAACGGCGGATCACCAGGTTTTAGGTATTTTTACGGATCTTGTACCGGTCGTAGTTCCGGTTGTATTTTATGCCCTAGGAACTTTTGTCTGTTTTATGCAGGCCTTCGTTCCAACGGTTCTCACAATGATATACATTATGCTCGCCACTCAACATGCAGAAGAGGGCAGCGAACAGCACTAAAAAAGAGCAGTCAGTTTTTAGGTTATATAGTTTTAACAACTAGGAGATGAAGATGAAAACACTAGGAAAGATATCAACTTTTGCACTAGCTACCCTCGTTCCGGTAACTGCAGCTCTAGCTGAGGACGCCACAACAGGCGGCTCAGCGTTTGGTCCTGTTGGTGCTGGTCTGGCTATCGGCTTAGCTGTAATTGGCGGCGGAATCGGGCAGGGCAAGGCTGTAGCTGCGATGCTTGAGTCGTTCGGAAGGAATCCATCGGTAGGTGGCAAGCTTCTCGCGCCGATGTTAATCGGTATGGCGTTAATAGAGTCGCTAGTCATTCTGGCCTTCGTAATAGCGATTAAGCAGGGATAGGCGTAGCTATTCAGCTCGTCAGAGAAAAGGAGAGGGGCGTCGTAACAGACGCCCCTTTTTTTATGGTATCTATACCGACTTATCCACAACCATTGACACGTTATCCACAGGTTTATTAACAAGATGTTGAAAAGATAGGTAACTACCTGATCTTAGATCGGTATTAGTGGGCGAGTTGAGCCCCCTTGTTTAAGTTACTTGAATTGTTATCCACAGCTACCTGTGGATAGTGTGGATAACATTTAGGGTGATTTAAGGGTCTTAATGCTGCGCTTCAAGCCAGCGCTCAGCGCCGATAGCAGCCATGCATCCAGAACCTGCCGCGGTAACGGCCTGCCTAAAGACATGGTCCTGAACATCGCCGCACACGAATACGCCCGGGATGGTGGTTTCAGCGGAATCTGCGCTGTGCAGAAGATAACCGCCCTCGTCCATAGCAAGTTGATTCATAAAAAGGTGTGAATTAGGGGTATGTCCAATAGCCACGAAGAGCGCATCTACGGGCAGGGTCGAGATATTCTTCGTTACGGTATCCTCAAGTGTAAGTGCAGTTACCCCGGCCTGCTTATCGCCCTCGACCTCAAGTACATGTTTATTCCAGACTAGCTCGATCTTTGGGTTAGAGAGGACGCGGTCCTGCATAATCTTTGAAGCACGCAGGGCATCCCTACGGTGAATCAGATAAAGCTTGCTTGCAAAGCGGGTAAGGAATGAGGCCTCCTCACAAGCCGAATCTCCACCACCAACGACTGCTATAACCTTATTTCTAAAGAAAGCTCCATCACAGGTTGCACAGGTTGAAACGCCGTAGCCGAGCAGCTCGCGCTCGTTTTTTGCGCCAATATACTTGGGCGTTGCGCCGGTGGATACGATTAGCGCATCACAGCTATATGACTTAGATTGACCCTTAAGCTGAAAGGGGCGAGAAGAGAGATCTACCTGAACTATAGTGTCTACCCCCAGCGTAGTTCCGAAGCGTACCGCCTGCTTCTCCATCATCTGCATCAGCTCTGGGCCCATAATGCCCTCTGGAAAGCCGGGAAAGTTCTCAACATCGGTTGTGGTTGTAAGCTGCCCCCCGGCCAACGGCCCGTGCAGGAGCAGTGGAGCGAGATTGGCGCGTGAGGTATAGATAGCGGCGGTAAGCCCGGCAGGGCCAGAGCCAAGAATGATTACCTTGTGGTGATTTGCCTGTGCGGTAGAATTGTTCATAGAGCTCCTCAACGTCCGTATAAGTACGAAACAACATGTCACGGTATATTAGAATCAAAAAGTTATTGATAGCAAATAGGGGCGAGATAGCCAGGCGTATAAATAGGGCCTGTAGAGAGCTTGGCATCGAAACGGTTCTGGTAGTTTCGACCCCCGATAGAGACTCGCCGGCTGCTCAGGAGGTTAATCAGATAGTAGAGCTTGGGGGCAGCACCGCACGCGATACCTACCTAGACGGCGAGAAGATTATTCAAGCAGCCCTTAAAACTAATTGTCAGGCGATTCATCCTGGATATGGATTTCTCTCTGAAGATGGAGACTTCGCCGAACGGGTGGGCGCTGCTGGATTAATCTTCGTTGGCCCGTCGCCGCACAGCATTCGAGCCTTGGGGGTCAAGACCGTAGCGCGTGAGACGGTGGCGCGGGTGGGGGTTCCGATTACGCCGGGCAGTAGCGGAGGGTGTAGTGATGCGGAGCTTGAGCAAAGCGCTACCGAGATCGGATTACCCGTTATTATTAAAGCAGCCGCAGGTGGTGGGGGTCGAGGAATGCGGATTGTGCACGACATGCATGAGATGCGCGAGGCGCTCGAACGGGCACGCTCCGAGGCGCTTAAGAACTTCGGGAGTGACGCCGTTTTTATTGAGAAGTTTATAGTAGAGCCGCGGCATGTTGAGGTGCAGCTCTTTGGAGATCAGCAGGGAAATATCGTACATTTAGGAACACGCGATTGCTCCGCGCAGCGTAGACACCAAAAGCTCGTTGAGGAGGCACCGGCGCCATTCTTAGACCCTGAAACTCGTGAGAAAATTCACGCAGCAGCGCTCCAAGCCGCCAGAAGTGTGGGATACTATAACGCCGGTACGGCGGAGTTTCTGGTAAAGGGGAGCGAATTTTATTTCCTTGAGATTAACACCCGTATTCAGGTCGAGCACCCCGTGACCGAGATGATTACGGGGGTCGATCTAGTTCAGCTTCAGATTAAGGTAGCGATGGGCGAGGAGCTGCCCTTTACGCAGCAGGAGGTGAACTTCTCTGGGCACGCTATCGAACTCCGTATTAATGCCGAGGATGTTCACGAGCACTTTCGGCCCGCTACCGGAACGATTACTGAGTGGAGTAGAAGCTCAGATGTTCAGGTCCGAGAGGAGTGTGGATATCTTGTGGGAAACTCAATCCCACCCTTCTATGATTCCCTTATAAGTAAGGTAATCGTACACGGAGCCAGTCGAGCTGAGGCTCTCTTTAAGGCTTTTCAGTTTCTAAAGGGGTATGAAATTAAGGGCGTTCCAACGACCGTACCGTTTCACGCATGGTTGCTAGCTAATCCGCAATTTCAGCAAGAGGGAATTGATATCGCCTACGTTGAGAGAACCTTTAGGGGCGAGGACGCAGATCTCGCAATTAAGCTTCTTACGACCGACCCTGCCTATAACGGCCCTAATCAGATTGAGCGCGTAGTAGTGCGGGGTATAAATGGAGAGGAGCTTAGGGTTGAGATAGAAAGCGAGGAGGGCGGCACCTTTTTGGCAGCACCCCTAGCTGCTGATGGCAAACGCTGCGCTATAACAACGTGGCGGCGCTCTAACTCGCGCGAGGCAGTGGAGCGTGCCATCGGATCTCCTTTGTAATTGGGCTTTCAAGCTCTATCTCTGCGTCGGTGAGAGGATGCTTAAACGAGACACGCCAAGAGTGTAAAAAAAACTCGCGTGGAGTTAGCGCTATATCGCCTAGTAGTTTACTTGAACCGTAGAGCGCATCACCTAGGAGGGGATGCCCGAGCTCGGCTGCATGTATTCGCACCTGGTGGCGTCTAGCGGGAGAGGCATCGGCGCAAACAAGCGATACGGCAAGAGTCTCGTCGTAGGAGAGAAGCTTATAACTAGTTGAGCCAAATAGGGTGCGTGACGCAGCACCTGGATCACTTTTATAGCTACGCATTTTTTTGGCGCCCCTGTACGGAGAGCCGATAAAGGAAGAGACCTCTATCTCTTGCTGCTGAGAGAGGCTGCCTTCAAGGCATGCTACGTAGTGCTTCTTGAGCGCGCCGCTTAGAACGAGCGCAAAGAGGAGCTCCCAGCTCTTGCGAGTTGCTGCTCCAACTAGAACGCCGCTCGTACTTGCATCGACGCGGTGCACGAGCCCTCCGTCTTCGGGGGCCTTTCCGGCCAGCACCAGTGAGGGGTTATGCTCTAGGAGCAGATCGACTATCGATGCGGCACCTTTACCGCTTGCAAGGCGCACGGAGTGCAACCCGGCTGGCTTATAGACCGCAAAGATATCACCATCATCGTAAAGGAATTGAAGAGCACTCATGTCGATACTCTAGCCGCTCTTCGGCATTCGGACAAAAGGAATGAAGAGCAGCTTATCCAACCATCAGGCGCACAGCGGAAAGCGGCGCAGCATCAGCAACCTGCACGAAGCTTTTTCGCCAATTATGGTGCTGTTTAATAATACCACGAGCATAGTTGACGCTCTGACGGGGAGGGCTAGAGCGGTAACGAATGGCTTGCGATAAGTTACCCGGCCCCCAGTTGTAGGCGATTAGAACGCGCTCACGGTCTCCCTTGAATTTTAGATCTAGATATTTAAGGTAGGCGATTCCGAGACGAACGTTAAGAGCTGGGTCATTAAGGGTATGGCTACCACCCCAGCGCAGATTCTCACGCTCTGAGACGTAGCGCCCGGTTTCCGGCATAATCTGCATTAATCCCTTGGCGCCACGGATTGAGACAACCCCGCTACGAAACATGCTCTCTGAACGGATAACGGCAGCAACAAAGAGGGGATCGATAGAGGCTCGCAGGCTCTCCTCAACGATTAGTTTAGCGAGCACGTCGTTTGAGCGGTTTAGAGGAAGGTTGGTTTTTATAATATTCGAGACGAACTCGACCTGATTTCGGAACGAGGCCGAGCCACTACCTAGCTGCGAAGCCGCACTAGGCGCGTTAACTACAGGAGCCGCCATAAAGCCGTTGGTACGGTGATACACGAGGGTTAAAACGGTTGCGTACGAGGAGAGAATAGCGGCACAAAAAAACACAGCAGTAGGCGTAGCAGCTGTGGCAGTGGCGGTGTCTGTACCGCGAAGTCTAAAATTTTTTATCGAAGCCAGTATCTTTTTCATAACTACAACAGGGAACACTTGTAAAATATTCGTCAGGGCAATCAGTTAGCCTACTAGACGGGGAAAGCGGTTCTTACCTGCATTGATGAACGATACCCCCAATTCGGTGCTATAAACAAAGGCATCGGCTAGATAAAAAATGCTAAGTAGCTGAATGGACTAGTTGAGAAAGACTGAAACTCCTCGTAGAATAAGGCAGTTGCGAGTCTTTATTAAAATCTGATGAGTAGTGATATTTTAAAACAGGTAGTGGTTATCGGGGGCGGGCATGCCGGAGTTGAGGCTGCCTATGCCTCCGCACGCCTTGGGGTTCCAACCGTTCTGGTTTCACTGCGCCGTGAAGGGATCGGACAGATGTCGTGCAACCCTGCTATCGGCGGAGTTGGTAAGGGGCACCTCGTTAAGGAGGTAGATGCGCTCGGTGGACTGATGGGGCGCGCTATCGATGCCACCGGAATTCAGTTCCGTATATTAAACGTTAGTAAGGGTGCGGCAGCGCGCGCTTCGCGAGCTCAGGCCGATAGGGATCTTTATAAGGGTTGGATACAGCGCTATCTAGCTGGGGTGCCGAACCTCACTATCATTGAGGGCGAGGCCGCGGAGCTTATCGTTTCCAATCGGCGCATCACCGGAATTAAATTGCGCGACGGCTCTCAAATTCATGCGCGCTCTGTAGTGCTTACAACCGGCACCTTCTTACGGGGGCTGATGCACACCGGTGATAGCCAGACCGAGGGCGGGCGGCTAGGCGATCAGGCATCTAATAGTATGAGTGATTCGTTGCGCTCACTTGGCTTTACTCTCGGTCGCTTAAAGACCGGAACTCCGCCGCGGCTGCGTCGTTCAAGTATAGATCTCGCGCAACTAACGGAGCAGCCTGGAGATACCCCACCGCAGCCGTTTTCATTTATGACGGACGCGATTAATCGTCCCCAGATTTCGTGCTGGATGACAGCAACAAACGAAGCCGTACACGATCTAATTCGCGCCAATAAAGAGCGCAGCCCGATGTTTAACGGGCAGATTCAGTCGAGTGGGCCCCGTTACTGTCCATCGATTGAGGATAAGGTATTTCGCTTTGCGGATAAGACGAGCCACACCGTGTTTCTTGAACCCGAGGGCTTTAGCTCTGATATCGTTTATCCCAACGGCATCTCAACCTCCCTGCCCCTCGATGTGCAGCAGGCCTTTATCCGCAAGATTAAGGGGCTTGAAAACGTTGAGTTTCTAGCGCCAGGTTACGCAGTTGAGTACGACTTCGTTGATCCGCGTGAGTTAAATCCAAGCTACGAGACAAAGGATATCGCAGGGCTTTATTTTGCCGGCCAGATAAACGGCACCAGCGGTTACGAGGAGGCGGCGGCGCAGGGGATTATTGCTGGCGCAAATGCAGCGCTTAGCATACTTGAGCGTGAGTCGCTTATTATTACCCGCGGCCAGGGTTATATCGGGGTGATGACAGATGATCTTACCGTTAGCGGCGTTGATGAGCCGTACCGCATGTTTACCTCGCGCGCTGAGTATCGGCTTATCCTGCGTGAGGATAACGCAGCGGCGCGCCTCGCTCCGCTCGCAATTGAGTACGGGCTCCTTTCGGCTGAGCAGCAGGAGCGTTTTGAGGCTAGGCGCACGGCGCATGCAAAGGCCGCAAATTGGCTTACAACGCAACGCATTAAGCCCACAGAACGGAACAACATCTGGCTGCAATCCCTTGGCACCGCAGCCTTAAAGGATAGCGTTACGATATCGCAGCTCCTTAAGCGACCGCAGCTCTCGTTAGAGCATATCCTTGCGCAGTTTCCCTATGAGCACGAGCTTGCAAGCGATCTAAGAGCCGCACTTGAGATCGAAACCAAGTTTAGTGGTTACCTAGATCGACAGGAGGGTGACGTACAGCGTCTGAAAAAGATGGAGTCAGAGCTGATTCCTAGCGACTTTCCGTACGATGCTATTAAGCAGCTACGGACCGAGGCGCGCGATAAATTAAAGAAACATAGGCCAGCCTCAATTGGGCAGGCGCTGCGCATATCTGGTATGACCCCCAGCGCAATCTCGCTCCTTGCGGTGTATCTAAAGCGCTACCGTGCTGGGGAGCTTGTATCAGATACGGCCCCTATTTAACTTAGCCCGAGTTCACCGATCCCCATTTGCCAGGGCAGTATCCTTACCTTACCAACCCTTCTTGGCTGCGTTTCTCTGCATAGACAGAAGGCCTCAAAGTCATCGTATTCATCTACAAGTGTTTCTAAGTGGCGGATGTGTTTATCTGTGACCAACTCGCTAGACTTGATCTCCACAAGCGCTGTTTTTTCACCGGGGCGTTCGATTACTAGATCGACCTCCAGTCCGCCCTGTGTTGCGAGATAGGAAAGCGCAAAGTCTTTTTTGTAGTAGTGATTAAGCCGATAGATCTCGGCGATCACGAGCTGCTCAAATAGGGGCCCGATCGCCTGGCTCGTAGATGGCTTAAGCGCAAGGGTACGGTCGAGAGCGCGCTTAATTCCCAGGTCGAATAGGTAAAATTTACTGGATTGTAGCTGCTGTTTTCTGACAGACCTGCCGTAAGGAGGAAGATTAAACCCCAACAAAGTATCCTCTAGGATTTCAAAATAACTTCGTACGGTTGCCCAATCAACCTTTAAATCTGCGGCGATTGAATTGTAGTTGAGCATGCTGCCGCTTAGTTGAGACGCAATGGACAAAAACTTTCGAAAAGGCACTACGTTTCGAATAATCTGCTCCTGTAAGATCTCCTCTTTGAGGTACGTATCGACGTAAGATTGTAGATAGGCCCTGCGAGCCGCATCCTCTGTATTGTTTATGACAAAAGGGAGCGTGCCCCAAGAGAGGGCATCTAGGAATCTAAACTCACTACCAAGCTCAGTAAAGGTGAGGGGGTAGAGATGATTTACAAAAGCTCTGCCTGCAAGAAGGTTCGCGCCACCCTTTTTTAACTTTCGTGCGCTAGATCCCGTTAGGGCGAATTTTAATTTTCGTAGCTCTATCTCAGAATGAGCGACATCAAGAAGTTTTGGGACCTTTTGAACCTCATCTATTACGATCCAATCTGGAAGCACCCGCATCTCAGAGATTCTTTGAGAGAGCCCCTGAGGTGACTCGGCATAGAACTGCTCCTCTTCTGGCAAGAGGAGGTCGATCCAGAGTGTGTTTTTTTGAGGAATGATGCTCCGCAAGAGGGTGCTTTTACCCGTTCCACGAGCCCCAAACAAGAAAAAGCTATGTGATAGCAGTATGTTAATTATTCTCTTGTCCATACTCAGATATTCTAATCGATATTCTGAGTACGTGCAAGATAATACCGAAGGGGCTACTGCAAAGGAGAACTTACGCGGTCAGCAGCGATAGCTGCCGCCACAGCCCGATGACCAGTAGCGCTAAGGTGATGGTCCTCCTCGGTATAGTACTCCGGATGGTTACGAAAGGCTTGAGAGAGATCGATAGTAGAAACCCCAAGCTCATTGAGAATATGAACGGTCCTTAAGTTTAACTCATGGGTGACCGTTGCCTGAAGTTGCGCCTGCTCATAGGAGGGGATAACTACGGCGGTGAGCGCTACACCACTAGACTTAAGGCGAGTCTGCATACTCTTTACGATCTCATGCATCAGCCGAATGGTCTCTGTTGAAACCGGGCGAGGGCTTTCGTGATCAAGAAACAGCATGGGGTGCAGGGAGGCCTCCTCTTCAGGGGGTAGGAAATGCCCGCTAAGGAGATAGCGTATCAGAAGGGGGGTATGAAGTAGGGGCATCTTTTGAGAGATCGGATTGGGGTTAGTTGCAACAAGCTCGCCCGACTCTAGATATAGGAGGTTGTTTTTTATTAGATCGTTATAATCGTTACTGGGAAAGAGGGACCAGATAACCTCATCAGGCTGGAGCGTGGCCTCAATTTTAGAATAGAGCCTAAGCTCCTGATCGGGGCCGTAGCCCTGAACGCCGAGATTTAGCACCTCATAGTTTGGCAAGAGCTGCTCTAGTTTTTTGGGGAATGTGTCTGAGGGGGTAACTATCAGCCCCATCGGAAATGAATCGCCTAGAACGACTAGCCGTTTTTTATCAGGTGATTTTGCCGGAAACTCATGATCCCTAAACCCCTGAGTATTAATCGAGCGCGCAGGTTCTGGCAGAAATCTATAGAGCAGATCCTCATCGAGCACAAAGGGCAGGGCATAATCGAGCCCCTTAGCCTTAAGGGAATAACGAGGAGAGAGTCCCCACAGGCGCACGGTGACCTCTGCAAAAACGATGCACAACGCCACTATAAATAGCCAGTAGAGTAGAGACGCCAGAGGAACAAGCCGCCTTGAAAATAAGGTATGAGTCAGTAATGCTACCGCCATGATGCAAGCAGTTCCAGGCCATCCCGGGTGGTGAATGATCGGAAAGATCGGATAGCGAATTGAGATCGCACACACTGCAGCACCAAGTAACAGAACAAATGGCCACCGATCGCATTTGAGCAAAACCAAGATTGCGTAAGCCGGAGCACCCAATAAGGTGACCGGCCCAAACCCCACTAACGCAATTATGGGGAAGATATGCAGAGCAAAAGCGAGCGCACCCTGCATCGATTCAATTGGTGCCAAATGAAATTCATCCTGAGACGGAGCTGAAGGCCCGTACTGCCAATGATAGAGAGCTAAAACTAGTGCAAAAATCGCCGAGACACAAAGCAAAGAAATAATTGCCGATACTTCAGCTCTGCGCAGATGATTCAAGAATTTCATAGGGTCTTAACATAGATATTCTTAGCTTTGCTATTACAACTCTCTCACCTCCCCATCCCGTAATCAATCTTCTTAATCATTGGTACGGGGTTACGGCCATTAAGTTAAGGAGCGTGGGCAGTACAGACGCAGTATGGATAGGCTTAATTTCGGGGCATCTAAACACCTCTTGTATCAGCTTGAGTCATTAACTTAATGGCCGTGGGCACGGGGTTACTTTTGGTCCACCTAAATGGGATGGGGGTGGGGGGACGGATACCATTAGCTCAAGGTAACAAGATGACGCTGAGTATGAGTAGGTGGGGCAACTGCTGGGATAACGCGGTAGCGGAGAGCTTTTTAAACAGCTTAAAGCGAGAGCTGATCAGTGGTGTAAATAATTGTTACGGGGTTACTCCTGCTCCATCAACCGCGCAAAATACGTATCATCGCGTTTATTCAAGATGCGCCCACAATTTCAGATATTATGAGGGCAGAGGGTCTCCCAAACTTCGGAGTACCGCCAGCTATCCCAAAGTTTATAGATACCTCGCAGGATACCTAGGAGCTTTCCTCTTGTGACTCTTTTGAGCCGTCACCTGATGACTTCTAAGCGCCGCTTCATTTCATTTGATGACCGGGTAGGGGACGTGTAGCTGTTATGCTATTTTTTGCTACTTAGCCTGTCCCCTCGTGCTCTTCTGCTAGGTCAAAAACGGTAATCTGGGGACGATAAACAACTTTTCTACAACTTTCGGCCATACCAAGGGTCCTGTAAGGGTCCTGTTGCAATGTCGAGACCGCAGATCAGCTACTTGCGGAAAGTGAATTGATCTTCCTGCTATGAGACTTGTCAACGTCACGACAAAAAAATCCCGTCCGATCCAAAGAATCGAAGTATTCACTAAAACCGTTGGCGTAGAGTTGCCTTTAAAAACCTAAGGAGACCTTTCGCGTAACAACCTGCTATTCGTGGTCACTGTCAAAGCAGCGCTCACATGTTGCTGTTTCGTAAAATACAAAAGGGGTGCGCCTCAAACTATTAATCGTGCATACTTTCGCAGACACAGGAAGTTCGACGGGGTCACACCGAAAATCAAAGTTACGTTACTCTTGGCTCCCTTCCACTACCACAACTCTACCTCTTACGCTGCTGTTCTATAGTCTAACGTATAATGCTCATGCTTCCTCAATGCAGCTCTGATGCGCCCGGCAAGCTTACGAGCGACCGCCACGATCGCCTTCCTCTTGCCGATTCGCTCTGAGAGCTTGATGTAATACTCTTTAATAACGGGGTCTTTTCTTACCGCTTTCCACGAGGCTTCAACTAACATATGCCGTAGTCGGGTGTTACCTTGGCGAGAGATGTGCCCGCGACAGATATGCCCACCACTTGAGTACTCACTCGGTGTTAATCCAGTAAAGCTGAACAACGCTCGCTCGTTTCGGAACTGACTCATATCACCAAGCTCTGCAGAGAGGATACGCGATATAAGCGGGCCGACTCCTGGGACACTCCGGTAAACCGCGTCTAGCGGATCATCCTTTGCCTGCTCTACGAGCAGTCGATCGATCTCCTTGATTCTCTTTGCGAGCTCAACCCATTCGTCACGCAGCATCCCTATCGTACGCTGCAACTCTCCCTCAAGCCCGACCAACATATCCACAACATCTTGGAGCTTTATTCGTCGCTGAATACTCTCAGGGAACAGCCCGAAATAATGCAACCGCATCCGTATCTGAACCATCACTCGACGCTTCTTGCTCATGAGCTGCTCACGAGTACGGGTCAGTAGTCGTCGCTGTTCCTCTTCTTCGGTCGGCACCCTCACGCCCCGCAACCTCCCAGCGGCCAGCTGCTGCGCTATCTTCAACGAATCCCGCTTGTCCGTCTTAACGGTGTCACGCGAGGACACCTCTATCGACGCAGGGTGTACCACTATGCAGTCAATCCCTGCCGCCACGAGCTTTCGGTACAGCCAAAAACCACTGTACCCTGCCTCGTATGCCGCGCGAACGCTGGCGCCACCAAACTCCTTCGATACCAGCGAGATAACCGCCTCAGCCGTCCCAGGCATGCGACACCGCTTGACGACAACCCCATCACAGATACAACTCGCAACGAAAAACTCACGATGAACATCCAAACCCATATACACCTGCTTACCTTCGTAACTGGGTGTTCCCATATCCCTCTCCTTTCAAAGTAATTAGTCATTTCAATTACTTCGATTACTTTCGGACGGAGAGGGATTCTTTTAGGGGTCTACATAGCAACTATCCTTCAAGCCACATGGCTTCAAAGCCCCAGCTCAACACGGAGCGGCTTAAGAAGCACTACGAGCGAGCGCCCACGCGCAAGACCGAGTTTCCCCTGCATAAGCGCGGTGTGATTCGCTCGGCAGCTGTTTCCCAATTGGCACAAGCCAACCAAGTGAGACGGGCATTCATGGAGCCAGGCACAGCCTTCAGGAAAGGGCATGCTAGTCCTAGAACGGCACCTTGCGATCAGAGCGTCTCAAGCAAGAGCTATGTATCCCGATGCTCACTGTCCAACATAAACTCCACGCTTACCGACGAGAGGAAAACGAAGAAAGCCTCTATCACTCTCTCGCGATCTCAACTACTCGGATTGCCTACAAGACAGCCATGGATGGATATGCTAGAAAAAAACTATCAGAAGACACCAATAAGTGTTGGCGCTTACTGAGATGGTGGATCTGGGGATATGAAGTATCGCGCTGAGATCGATGGCTTGCGAGCCATCGCTGTTGTCACTGTTATTCTCTTCCATGCTGGATTTCCTGCATTTGGGGGCGGTTTTGTTGGCGTCGATGTATTCTTCGTTATAAGCGGCTACCTCATTACCTCCATAATCATTGCGGACAAAGAGGCGAACCACTTATCAATAGCGCGCTTTTATGAACGACGGGCGCGGCGGATTCTGCCGGCTTTGTTTCTTGTGTTGTTGGCATGTCTTATACCGGCTTGGCTTTGGCTGCCCCCGAGAGACATGGTCTCGTTTTGCAAAAGCCTGCTTACTCTTTCTCTCTTCAGCTCGAATTTCCTGTTTTGGTCCGAAGCAGGTTATTTCGATATATCCGCGGAGCTTAAGCCTCTTCTTCACACATGGAGCCTCGCTGTTGAAGAGCAGTTTTATCTCTTTTTCCCAATCCTAATTGCCCTTGTATGGCCGTTTGGTCGTAGGTGGGTGGTGGCAGTGGTCGTTGTATTGGGTTTCGCAAGTTATGGGGCCGCTCACATCGGAGTAGTTTACTATCCGCATGGCGCGTTCTTTCTTCTGTCAACGAGGGGTTGGGAGCTCCTTCTCGGAGCAGCGGTCGCATTGTATCGTTCAGTTAGTCCCGTGCGCCTACCGGATAACCCCTGGATCCGCTCTCTCTATGATATTGCCAGCGTAGCCGGTCTAGCTCTCATTACCTACAGCATTTACTCCTTTAGCAAACAGACTCCGTTCCCCAGTGTCTACACATTAGCTCCAACGCTTGGAACCTGCCTTCTCATTCTTTTCTGTGTGCGCGGTACCTTCGTCGCCTCTCTTCTCTCCCTGCGGTTGTTGGTAGGACTCGGCCTTATCAGCTACAGCGCTTACTTGTGGCATTATCCGCTCTTCGCGTTCGCCCGACACATTAGTGTTTCCGCCCCAGGGCAGTGGGCCTTTTCCCTCCTTTCGCTCGTGACTTTCGGTCTCGCATATCTTAGTTGGCGATTTGTTGAGCGTCCGTTTAGAGACCCCCACCGAGTAAGCCGAATCGGAATCCTCGTCTTTTCTATCGGAGGTATATTTGGCGTGGGCTCCTTTGGCTGCTATGGCGTTGTAAGCAATGGATTCGATGCGTTGCGGGTTAATACTGAACAGCGTGAGGTCCTGGGCCAAATTAGACGAAGTCCTCGCTGGCTCGAATGTCTGTATGAAGAGAGGGACTCTCGACCCAAGACACATTGCGTCCATAACGATGGAGTCCCCTCCTGGGCGATTCTCGGAGATAGTCATGCCAGCGAGCTCGCGATGATGCTAGGGCTTGCTCTCAAGGAACGCGGCGAAGCTTTGAAACAGTTTTCCTCCAAGGAGGCGCCCTTGTTTAATCATTCATGCAAGGGAGCAGAAACCTGCAGGACTTGGACGGAGCACGCCATAGATCAGATCGTAGACGACCTTAACATCCGTAATGTCGTAGTGATTTATCGAATTAATCGATATCTCTCTCAAGATCACCTTCCTTACTATCCCTATCTCCCGACCGCGGGCTCGACAGAGGGTCGAGCTTACATCTGGAACAACTATGTTGAAGTTCTCAATCGTTTAAATAGCAGCGGCAAGAGAGTGATATTGGTGCTACAACCCCCCGAAGTGCGCAAGAGTTTGCCCGACCTCGTTTTCCAGAACCGCCTTTCGCCGCGCAATATTGCCGGTGTTTCGAGGGAGTGGTGGGCTCTTCGCTCGGCATACGTCACGGAGAGGCTTAAAGACATCCCTCCGTCAGTTCGCGTTGTAGATCCTTCCGATATCTTCTGCGATGAAATAAATTGCGCCGCTGTTAAAGATGGCGCCCCTTGGTATTTCGATGCCAATCATCTGTCACTTGAGGGTGCCAGTAAGATCGTACCGCGTCTTTTAGAGTTGGGGGAATCTGCAGGCTCTCAATAAAATAGAAGCAATAGGTAGTTGCCTCTATGGAAGCAGTGGAGATGTCAGGGCATATTCATCCTCTATCATTGAGAGGACGACTGATTTTTATGATTTAGCGAAACTAGGGAGCGTTTTGTGGGGTGGATTTCGCTAAGCACTTTGGCGAACACCGATTGCCGTCTTAAGTGGCAACCCTGTGCTCCAATCCGGGCATTAGCTTAAAGTCTGGCCCAGGTTGGTGATAGCCGAGGACAGGCAGAGATGGCTGTCGAGGCGATTCCCGGATAGAAAATCCATGTGGTAGATACAATTCTATTTAAAAGTTCCTGAGCAACCCTAATTCACTATCAGCAGAAACACGCATGAAGCACCCACCCAGATGTCCTCGGATTACAATCACCCATGTCCTATCGACATCACGAATTACTCTCGGTTTTCCAAAAGCCAAAGATTATTCGACTTGTCGCTCAGTTCATCGATCAAGCGCGCCCGAGGGTCATGCATAAGTCGCTCGCATAAATCCTCATTATTCCTTCCCCCCACTTTCCCGCAGTTTACGGCCACAGTAGCTCCCTTCGGCACTTCTGAAATCATCTGATCAAGCGATGTTTCTCTGGAAATCGGAAGGTGAAAAACTCGCTCCCGTCCCAGCTTCATTTGCAGTGCTTCTGTGATGCTGGTTGAGCAATAGCTCTTTTTTTCGCCAGCTATGTATATTTGGATATCACGAGTTGCAACGTCATCCCGTAACAAAGCTCGTATGGGATTGTACTCGCAGGCTCTTTGCATTCCGAAATCGTACACCCTGAGGGCATTAATACTTGCTAGAGATGCTCGTGCCGAAAGGGAAGTGAACACCATACCGGTTGCCATAGCTATATATGTGGCACTCACTCGGGGAAAGAGAAGTCTCAACAGTGTATAAACCCCGATCCCTCCTAAGCCACAAAAAAGCAGGAGCACGCTACACCCCCTGCGCCACTCGTTCGGTGACGTAACTATAAAGAACGGTAGGACGAAAACGATTCCAAAACCACAAAACATCACAAGGCACAATCCGCGAGCCGCGATCGATGAGCGCATAGTCAGCATAGCCGACAATCCAGCGGCCAGACACATCCACATTAAAATACCGCCCGGAAACCAAGTGTAGTCTTTGAATATGTTCTTGGTGTGGAACACGGCAACACCGAGAGCCTCCGGTAGTGAGCGCCTCCACACTGACGTACGAACTTCGACTTTACCTGGAGCTGTCTCCGAACGCACATTCGCAGCACCATAAACAAACGGCAAATCGGGGCTCAAACCAGCAACATGGGGTGGTATGTATGATGGTCGTTCCGGCAGTATCCTTTCAAAATTGGGAATAGTGCTGGCAAAAAAATCATGCTGAAATTTCTGGATATTGAATTTGTAAACTAGCGCCAAATACAAGCACGGCGCCAAGAAGACAGCGAGCAACACGAATGTTCGGCTAAACGATGAGTAAGCGTACTTAAAAAGAGAGAGGACAAGACAAAGAGCGATAACCGCGGATAGAGCAATTGCTGGAAGGCGAGACGCCGCATATCCGAACAGCAATCCAATACCGAAGAGACCGAGAAATAAGCCAGCAAGAATAAGCCGTCGAGTGGACCACCGAGCTACGAGAGCCGGCGCAATCCAAAAGAGCAAATACGTACCGACAGATACTGCTAACAGAGCAGTAATCACATTGGAGCCTGAGAACACAATCATTAAAAAATGCTTGAACGTAATAGTACAAAATGCAGCCGCAAAAGCAGCCTGCCGGCTAACTAATGTGGATAACGCGAGGCTGAACAAAGTCACCGACAACGCTCCATAGTACATGCAAATAAGCACGTCGGAGAAATACCGCACACCTGCATAGGTTAAAAACATTCGGGGAATATCGAACAGAGGATTGCCGACGACATTCGGTACATCCGAGTATTTTACAGTGAAGCTTAAAGGCCCCATTTGATCAAAAGCAGCCGGTCTTCCTGACAAAAATACGACTTCCGAAAAGGCAAGCAATAAGACATTCAACACTAACAAAAATAGCAGAACGGCGTCGTTAACGTTGCAGGTCCTATCCTGAATAAGCAGATTTTTGTGCCTTTTGGCCGACAAGAAAATAGGCAATCCCACCAGTGATATAACTAGCAGCATGATTACAAAACGGATATCCGAACCCTGCCTTAGCTGAAGCGGCACACGCTCAGGAGAACCTCTAAAGTGCCACGCAAGGCACAGGAGGATTGCGCAAATCGCAGCGGACGCCAGTTGTTGTATAGAACTAATTGACTCGTTGTTATTCCTAAGAGCGCGCACAGACAGCCCTGATAGAAAGAACACACAAAACGACGGAATGAGCCAACCCGGATAGCCAAAAACAAATTCCCCTAGAGTTGTTCGCCAGGGCCATGCTTGTATGGCAAGGATGTGGTGCAGAACGGTTATCAGCAATAACCCTACGAGTGCTAGGGTAGGAACATAAGGTCGTTCAAGTTGCTTCATTTTCTCCTCTTAAAATCAGCAAAAACGACTGACTATTTAAACCTGTTTACGAAAATATGAATTGGGAGCAAGCAGGCCCTAGACTATCAATAATCCGCGTAAGCCTACCGCAGGTCTGTTGCTTGTTCCCAATCGCCCCTTGAAGGAGGTCGGCAAATCAACAACCTGCTGCGAAGCTAGACCTCAGACACCTTTTAAATTTCGAAACACGAAAACCCCGCGCGCACACCCGGACTTCAGCAGGCTCATCTGATTTGCAAATATAGGTTGAATTTTTAACTTCCAAAATTCAGTCGCCCTACAAATCCATATATTTTATCCCAACGGGTTGGTTTTGCCGGCCGCCTAAAGAAATAACGCTCTGCAGGCTAATGACTCCTTAAGTTTTAGAACTCTTCTCTCAACTGTAGAGGGCACTTACAGTCCTGTTTCCGCGTTTCATCACAAACAACTAAAGCAGAAAAGGCCACTTTGCTCAATCGAATCCTGCTCTTATAAATAGAATCATGGATTACTTTCACCTTTAATGGGCAAAAGACTGTGTTGTCTCGCACCACCAACTCTCCTCCCAGTTGCTGTCTGTCAGAGAGGCTTGAGCAGGAGTGCCCATCCGCTCCCTGGCATGCTGCCCACAGGGCAGCAGTTGCTGGCGAGGCACTAAACAACCACCCCCCGCCTTCATGAACTCCTCGCTGACGGCTACTGGAAAGACGGTGTCTTCGCCAGGTCCTCACAAGTGGCCCTCAAAGCAATCGAGGAAGCCTTCGCTGAACGGGCACTCCCTCAAACACACAAGCGAGGGCTGATCTCTGACGATGACGTGGCGCAGATACTGTCACAAGACCACACTGGCTTCGGCGTCTGGATAAGGCCCCCTTTCACGACAAAGAGATTGAGCAGTTTGTCGCACGTGACATCGAGCGCGCTCCCCCTTCACTTGAGAAGCTCTCAATACGAGACGACATCGCAAACTATACCACCAAGGACGGCGCGGCTGAAGAGTTTGACGCGCTGGAGTTTATTGCTCAACTCTCGTGTCATATACCAAAGCCCTACGAGAGCATCACAAGATACTACGGCTGGTACTCGTGTAGGCGCCGAGGTGATCGCGTCAGGCTCTTTCCTTCCCCAGCTGAAGAACCAAAGAGCGACTATCGGCGAGAGTTCCGTAAAAGTAGTTGAGCCGCGTGCAGAGAGCGCAACTATGGGATTGACCGCCTAGAGTGCCCACCTTCGGCCTGACTTCGGCGAGCTCAGTCGAGTCGAGCTCGGGTCGAAGGCAAGTGCAAGGCGCAAATTGGCATCATCGCCTTCATTCAAGACGCGCACTCTATCAAGGACATCATAACGTCACAGGAGATCGCTGATTTCAGAGCACCGCCTCCAATTTCCAAATTCATCGATACCTCACACGCAATCGATGAACGCCCATCGTACGAGTCGTTTGAGCCTCCTGTGGAGAGCGACGTTGAACCATCTCCTGATGAGTTCTAAACTCCGATTCCTCGGTGACGGGATGAGGAGCCATTATGTAAACAGCTTTTTTCGCTACGTAGCCCACCTGCCTTGGCTCGCCCCAGCGCTTGGAGGTGCGGCGCAGGAGCAACCGACTGCACATTTTGCCCTAATCCAATCGCTCTCGCGAGCTCGTGACTTACCTGCCTACTGCAGATCAGCTACTTGCGAAAAGCGATCGATCTTCCTAGCGATACATTCCCGTACCTAATACCCACTCAGGAAGCGCTGCTACGCCCCCAAGTACGCCGCTTTCACCCCGATACCCCGCGACTCCCCGCAACCTTTAGGTATAGAAGAAACTCGATCTGGGTGATAGAGATGCTATGATGGAGTCGTCGCCTATTTCCCCTGTCATGCAAATTACTTATGTGGTTCTCTGGTCAGGCCTATTCCTGCCGGCTGCTCTTCTGTTTCATGCGATGCTCCTTAGGGCGAAAGAGATCCCTGATGATGTTTCATG
This sequence comes from Pseudomonadota bacterium, assembly GCA_026390555.1. Taxonomy (NCBI): domain Bacteria; kingdom Pseudomonadati; phylum Pseudomonadota; species Pseudomonadota bacterium. Next base: position 5,802 of record JAPLFS010000036.1, on the reverse strand, counting down.
GGCACTTGCGAAAGTGTTCGGGTTGTTTGGCTTCGCTTGGATTATCGCAGCCCCAGCCTCCGCCGGCTTGTGCGAATTGCATACCGAATGGATCCGAGCGGTGTTTGTAGGTGCTGCCCTGTTGGGAGCATTTCTATTAGGCAAGCAATTTCGTTTTCAGCGACGGTCCCTTCGAGCCCACGGGCGAGCCATACTCGTTCCTGAGATCCTCTTCCTGAGTGTTTTCATCGTCTTCACCTTTATTTGGTCCCTCCACTGCTCCCTCGGAGGAGGAGAAAAGGCGATGAACTTTACCTTCCTGAATTTTTTTATCCGCAACAATCAGCTCCCGCCCCAAGACCCCTGGGCGGCGGGGGTTCAAATGCAATACTACTACTTTGGAAGCTTTGCTCATGCCTTGTGGCACCGCCTTGGCGGCATTCCCTCCGCGGTGGGTTACGGCCTTGCGGTCGCCACGAACGCGGCCACCCTGGCCTCGGCATGTTATGCAATGCTGCGTCTAGGTGGGCTGCGTGAATCCCGGGCATTTCAGGGCGCGCTTGTATGCGTGCTTGCGGGAAATGCACAGACGCTTTGGCTTGTCCTCGCTGAGCGCATTCCGATTAATTCCGATCTTTTTTGGAAAGGCAGCCGCGTTTTTGCCCACGGGCATTTCAGTGAGTTCCCCCTGTGGACGTACCTATTCGCTGACCTGCATGCCCACAATATCGGGCTCGCCCTTGGTATAACATGCGCTTTCTTCCTGCTGGCCCTGATGCGCTCCGAGTCTCGCTCGTCCTCGTGGATACTTGCGGCGTTCCTTGGCTTTTCAGCCGGGCTCACTCCTGTCTCCAACACTTGGGATGTCTTTATGATCATCGCCATCTTCGTGGCTGTGATTCTAACGGAACCCCGTCGTGCGCTTGCACTCTGGCCTCAGCTTGCGCTTGCCGGAGCGGCAGCTCTCTGCACATGTGCCCCATTCTTTGCTTCCATCGTTGGTCCCAAGCCCCTGGCAGTGGGGATTTTGCGAAGCGAGTGGGTGTCGGTCAATCAGGTTCTTTTGTTTTTTGGGTTTCCGATCATGATAGTGCTGTGTGGCGCACTGGCTCGCCTTGAGGACGGAATCTCAACGAGGCGACGGTATTGGGCGGCGTCGATTTTCTTTCTCATGATGGGCCTGGCATACTTCGCCCACCGTCAGATTGGCAACCCGTTCTCGGTGCTTGAGCTTGCTGCTCAGGTCATTCCCGCACTTCTTGTTGCGATAGTCGTGACAAACTGGTCGGTGACACCTGTCGCTCGACAAATTCTTCTGGCGAGCGCCCTGCTTATCTTCGCCATTGAGTTTGTTGTCATTTTTGACCGCACAATTACTCTCTTTAAAACCTTCTTTCAGCTCTCTGTGCTGCTGTGGCTTGCTGCGCTCATGTGGCTTGCTAACCAAGGCTCTCGTTTCACTCGGCTGATGCGGGTCGCTCAGGTTGGCATCGTATGCGTCTCTCTCGCATCCGGGGCTGTTCTCATAAAATCAATACTTCCCGACTTCACAAAGCGACTGCGGGCGGCTAACCTAGACAGCATAGCGCCACTGCTTAGCTCCGAGAGGGATATGGGAAAACTGCTGCAATGGATGTCCGCAAACATTCAGGGATTTCCTCGCATCTTAGACGCCTGGGGAGCCGGCGGGCTAGGGAGAGTCACGATGAACCTGGGCTTTCCAGATTTTGCCCACTGGGAGGCCCACACCGTAAAGCGTGGGGTGCCTCACCAAGAGATTTTGAGGCGCAAGGAGCTGATAAACGAATTTTACAGAACGGACGACGCTATGCGCGCCCATGAAATTCTTGTTGTAAATGGAATTAATTTCTTTGTTGTTTCAGAGACGGAGAGGCGCACGTACCCTGAAGTCAGCGCGTCTACACCTTTTCAAAAATTTGAGGTGAATCCACAGCTATTCGCCCTAATTCATCGGGAGGGAGGGGCTGCCTTGTATGCCCCTCAGAGCCCATGAGGTACACGCCACTTGCACTCGCTATTTCCATATTCGCCCTCGACGTCATTCAGGTAGTCTCCTCGCTCACCCCACGATGGACAGTTAAGCCTTCTCTTGCCTTCTTCTTGTGGGGACTCAGCCTGATGATTGTCACCGGCTCGGTCATGTGGTCCTTGATTGAGCCATTGCGAAGACGTTCGTATTGGACTCCCATACATCTGTTCACCTGTTTGTCAGTCTTAGCGATCATCGGCTTTGCTTTGGCCACACCGCTCTCTGAGTTTGGCAGACCAAGCACCATGAATCCGGAAGCGGCCCGACAAGCCGCATGCGCGAGCGGCAAGTGGCTCAAGGAGGGTGGCCTCGGTGAAATTGCTTATTCCTGGTGCTTCCTGGGCTATAACACTCGGCAATACATACCCCAGGCGTTCCTATGGCGTTTTTTTGGCCCGAGCACCTTCAATCTTAATGTCGTGTACGTCTTTTGTTTGGCCCTGGGATTCGGTGCGTACGCGGTAGGCCTGGGAAAGGCAGTGGCGCGAGGATATGGAGGATATGTCCTTCTTTGCACTGCGCTGCTCATGCCGCTACAATCCACTTTCTACTTCTTCTTAACCTCAGTGTATGAGCAATCTATCTTCCCCCTTTGCCTAACGCTCTTGACGCTCGGAATCCTTCTCCAAGCCTCATTCGCCTTCACCGCCTGGAACGTTGGGCTTGCGCTTCTCTCGATTCAGTACCTCCTTTTCTCTTATACGCCCGCATTATCGGTGTATTTTTTCGCTGCAGGAATGCTTGCCCTACTCGCACTTAACTGTCTGCCTACAAGGCGATCGGGGATAGTCGCATTCGTGGCGGTTAGCGCCTGGTCTCTGGTGCACTTCGCGCTAAGCCTTGCGCATCGGTTTGACATTAAGCTGGCGAAAGTGGTTTCAAGCTCACCACTGCCTGATGCCCCATCAACCATCGCTCCCCTTCTGCGGGCCATCTTCTACCTGCCGTGGGGCGCCAAAGCGGTCCATGCCAGCGCATATTCAATGGCGTGTGTCCTGATTGCGCTCTTTCTGCTGCTGCGGCTGAAAAACAGCAAGATCGTCATCATGGCAGTGTGCGCCTTCGCATGGAGCATCGCTCATGTGCTATTGGCCGCCTATGCCAAGGGATATGCAGCTCCCCCCATCCCCTTTTCTCTACATCGGGCCGTACCCGTTTTCCCCGTACTCGGGTTGCTCATCTTCTTCGGTTTCGGGACGCTGCGGAACAAGGGGCCCAGGTATATCTTTCCCGCAATCTGCTCATTATTGCTCCTGCTACACCTCTCTCTTGCAACGTCGCAGGCGAAGAGCTTTGCGCCGGACCTCGCAGTTCGGCAGCGAGCCACCTTTCCTCATGCCGAAGTATTGGACCATATTTACTCCCAGTTGGCTGATAAAAATATAAAACACGTCATAATTGGTGGCTTTTTCAATGTCGATCGAGCCCGGAAGACATTCCCTGATTTCGCGTCGTACTATTTCCCGGAAGCCAAGTGGACCCGCGCTGATCTGCCCACTGTTCCGCCATGGTTCAAGCCAACGGATCCGTTTCTCGGGTTGTTTGTGGGGGGCGCTTCAGAGGTCGAGCCTATCATTTCTGGGGCACAGCCTCTGTCGGAGGGAATCGAGATAGTGCAGGTGATTCGAGTGCCGCAGGTAACAAACTCCAATCAGCCGCTCACAGCGTTCTCATTTACTCGACTGCCCACCCCAGAGGAGCTCACATCTCAATAGAGAGAGGCTCAGGGCATATGGTAGGTTGTGTTTAGGGTGCCATGTCACACGAATCGGTTTCGAGCTATAGGAGGGACATCGACGGCCTTCGGGCTGTCTCGGTGCTTATCGTCGTCGCCTTTCATGCTTTTCCCGAGTGGTGTCCGGGTGGCTTCATTGGGGTCGATGTTTTCTTCGTTATCTCGGGGTTCTTAATTACACGTATCATCCTCGATGACTTCGACTCGCAGCGCTTTTCCATCCTGCGATTCTATCACCGCCGTATTCGCCGAATTTTTCCAGCGCTGTTAGCCGTGTTGATTGTTGATTGTTGATTGCGGTCCTCGTTGCTGGATGGCTTCTCCTTGGGCCGGAGGAATATCGGCTACTCGGCTGGCACATCTTTTCGTCCGGCCTGTTTTTTCAGAATATTACTCTCTAGGATCATTGGTACGGGGTCACTCCTGCTCTATCAACCGCGCAAAACATCGCGCAAACTCGTTTCCACCATAATTCATAATTTCAGACATGAAGGCCGCCGATCTATCGCCCCAGTTTTGCTATTTACCAAGCTCTTGGTCGTGGGTTTTACAGCGGATGCAGCTCTTAAGGTATAGGACAGCTATAGCTCAGATCTTATTACCGGCTCCTAGCAACATTAGGAGGAGTTTAAAGGATAGTTGGCACCCAGAGGAAACAAGAGCGCACTAGCTAGGGAGCTAGGCGTATCTCGTGGCATGCTGCACTACCGGCACAAGCAGCCTGACAAAGATGAAGCGCTCAGGCGTAGCATTAAAGCGGTGATGCTGAAGCATCCTGGTTACGGGCATAAACGTCTAGCAGACGACCTTCAGACTTGGCAACGGTTATGGAACGCTTTACTCGAAAAGTTCTCGGTGTTTAGGTCAATGACGGAGCACTCGATAGAGCTAGTTGAGAGAGCGCTAAAAATAGCGCTGCTCGGGGCAGATCAAGCATCAGCCTGGTTTCATGCTTGCGCGCAGAAAAATCGGTCACCCTGTGGAAAAGTGCAAAAGTCCTACCTATATAGCGACTCACAAAAATGTTGCCCCAATTCCCCGTGTATGGTTTGCTCCTTAAACCCAGAAAAATGACAACCACACCTCGTTAAACCCAGAAAAATGACAAAAGAGACAAAAACCGGAGCCTTATCACCCAAAAAAATGCCCTCGGCGTTGCCGGAGGCATTTGTGTCCACTTCAGAAATTGCGTCCCTGGTTGCCCGGGAATTTAAGCGGGGGAACATCAGAAAATTGGCTTCCCGGGTCTACTCTACAAATCTGAGTGATGCACCGGAGACGATTGTGCGTCGAAATCTCTGGGTTTTGGTAGCGGCACTATTTCCAGGGGCCTTAATTGCGGATCGGACAGCGATTGAGAATAGACCAGCCGCCGACGGCTCAGTGTTTCTGATTTCGGGGAAAAAAAATCCACTCACACTTCCGGGAATCGTGCTCCGCCCCCGGCGCGGAGCAACAGCACTAGCGACTGATCGCGATTTTGTTGGTGGACTAAAGCTCTCCTCTTCTGCCCGAGCCTGCCTCGAGAACTTTCGAGAGTCACGTTCCCGCGACGGGGCGACACCGAGAACCCTTGGACGTCAGGAGATGGAAGATTTTCTAGAGGATCTTTTGTCCCGTCATGGCCCGACTGAGCTTAATCGACTTCGGGATGAAGCACGCGGCATCGCCGGCGTACTGGAGCTTACCAAGCAATTCAAAGAGCTCGACAAATTGGTAGGAACGCTTCTGTCCTCGCGTACAAGTGAACTTACCTCGCCACGTTCCCAGGCTCGAGTTCTCGGCCGACCCTATGATGCCCAACGACTCGAATTATTTGAAGTACTTCGCCACGAACTCGATCATCTGCCACCAAAAATTCGTAGAGAACGCGTGGCTAAAAATGGGTCTATACTTCTGTCAAGGTCCCCTTTCTTTGAACACATAGTCTTAAATCAGTAGCATCGGCTGTTCCTCAGCCCCGCAGGGGCTGGAGGGGGGTGCTCGAGGGGGGAGACTCATAACTTGTTGATAAGTTGTGAGCTTCATTCGAGCACGT